>NZ_RZQG01000363.1:0-5682 GCF_003998635.1 Mesorhizobium sp. M7D.F.Ca.US.004.03.1.1 | reverse complement strand
GCCCTGTTCGTGCCCTCCGGTTTCCAAGCGTTGAGCGACATTGCCGGCACGACTGGCTATTTCGCCGACCTCGGCCTGCCGCTGCCGACGCTTGCCGCCTGGGGCACGGGACTGTTCGAACTGATCGCCGGACTGCTCATCCTGGTCGGTTTCCAGACCCGGATCATAGCGCTGCTGCTTGCCGCCTTCTGCATCGCTGCCGGTTTCATCGGCCATTACGGCCAGGGTGGCGGCGACGCGATGCTCGCCTTCCTGCACCAGCAGATGCTGATGAAGGACATCGCCATATCGGGCGGTTTCCTGGCATTGGCGATGGCCGGCGCCGGCGCCTGGTCGGTCGACGGGCGTGGTTTGGCGTAACGCCGACTTCACCGAGACGCTCTATTTATTTGACCGATATGCTGGGACCGCCCTCGACGGCCAACACCAGCCGGCGGTTGGTTATCCTGGCCAGTTGCGCCAGTCGCCCGGCCGGCCGTTCGCCATAGAGATCGGCCAGCGACGCCGGCAAGACCAGCGCCAGCACGCCGTTGCCGCGCTGTTCCCATTTCAGCCTGGGCATGATGCCGGGCATCGACGCCGTCAGCAGATAAACGACGCGCATCATCGCCGCCAGCACCCGTGCCCGCTCCAGATAGCGTGGCGTCGCCAGCGCCTTGATCTCGGGGGCGATGGCTTCGTTGAAGATGCCGTCGTGACGATAGGCGTTGGCCAGCGCCAGGAAGGCGCGGCCGGGATGGTCGACGCCGAAGAAGGACGCATGCGCGATGATGTTGAGCGATTGCTTGCCGCGATATTCCGGATGCGCGCGCCAGCCGATGTCGGCCAGCAATGCGGCCGCATGGCGATAGCGCGCCTCGTCCTCGGTCTCGTCGATGCCGAAGGCGGCAAAGGTCCTGGCGGTCCAGTCGACAAGTTCGTGCGCATGGGTGACGGAGCGTGAGCGCAGGCGGGCGAGTTCTTCCGAGGCCGAAATCAGCGGATCGGCCTTTTGCTCGGCCTCGTCGAGCAGCGAATAGAGAAAGCCTTCGCGCACGCCGAGCGCCGAAACGATGATCTTCGACGGCTGCATCGCCGCCATGATCTCCTGCAGCACGATGGCGCCATAAGGCAGCAGCGAACGGCGGTTCTTGGAAACGCCTTCGATCCCCTTGACCTTCTCGATCTCGGCTTTGGCCACCTGCTTGAGGAAGTTCGTCGCGCTTTCGGCCGATATCTCGTAATGGTGCATGACGCCGAGCGGATAGTTGGTCATTTCCATGTGCAGCCGGGCGAGATTTCGCCAGGTGCCGCCCACTGCGTAGAAGGGCCTGCCTTGCCCACCCTTCAACAGCTTCGCCTTCGCCAGTTCGTCACGCGCGATCTTCGCCGCCTGGGTCAGCGAGTTCTTCGCCATGTCCTGCAGGCGCAGGCCACCCAGCGGCAGCGTTATGCCGTCACCGATCGCTTCGCCATTGACGTCGACCAGTTCGAGACTGCCGCCGCCCAGATCGCCGGCGATGCCATCGGCCGGATGGAAGCCGGAAATGACGCCGAGCGCCGAATAATAGGCTTCCTGCCGGCCGCTGATCACACGGATTTCGGTCTTGAGCACATCCTCGGCGCGGTGGATGAAATCGGGACCGTTGATCGCCTCGCGGGCGGCGGCGGTCGCCAGCACATACATATGTTCGGCGCCGGCCTGGTCGGAAAGCGCGCGAAAGCGGCGGAACTCTTCCATCGAGCGGGTCACCGCCTCGGGATCGAGCTTGCCGGTCGAAACGATGCCACGGCCGAGACCAGCCAGCATCTTTTCGTTGAACAGCATGGTTGGCGAGCGCGCCAGTCCCTCATAGACGACGAGACGGATCGAGTTCGACCCGATGTCGATGATCGATAGCGGTCGGCGGTCCTGCAACCGGCCCTGGGAATCAGACAGCATCAGCCGGACGCTGCGGCGTTCTTCTTGCGGCGCTTGAACTGCGCAATGCGCTTGGGCGCATGCGACTTCAGCGCGTCACCCCGTCCCGACAGGCTCGGATTGGTCATGAAATATTCCTGCGCGTTGAACGGTTCCTCGCCCTCCTCCAGCACCACGCGCCGGGAGGTTCCATCAGCCAATACGTCGAAACTTTGCTGATTGTCCATGATGTTGCCCAGCATGATCTGGCCAAGGATCTGTTCATGCACAGTTGGATTGGTGATCGGCACCATGGTCTCGACGCGGCGGTCGAGATTGCGCGGCATGAGATCGGCCGAAGAGATGTAGACGATGGCCTCGTCCGACGGCAGGCCGTGACCATTGCCAAAACAATAAATGCGGCTGTGCTCGAGAAAACGGCCGACGATCGATTTTACACGGATGTTTTCCGACAGGCCCGGAACCTGCGGCCGCAGGCAGCAAATGCCGCGCACCACAAGGTCGATCTCGACGCCGGCGCGGCTGGCATCATAGAGCGCGTCGATGATGATCGGATCGACGAGCGCGTTCATCTTCATCCAGATGCGCGCAGGCCGACCCTCCACCGCATGGGCAATCTCGTCGGCAATGTGCTTCAGGATGCGGCTTCTCAGCGTGAACGGCGAGATCGCCAACCGCATTTCATCGGTCGGCTCGGCATAGCCGGTGATGAAATTGAAGAGCTGGGCGACGTCTCGGGCAATCGTCGGATCGGTGGTGAAGAAGGACAGGTCGGTGTAGATGCGCGCGGTCACCGGATGGTAGTTGCCGGTGCCCAGATGCACGTAGTTGCGCAGCTTGCCGTCCTCACGCCGCACCACCAGCGACATTTTCGCATGTGTTTTCAGCTCGAGGAAGCCGAACACGACCTGCACGCCGGCACGCTCCAGGTCGCGCGCCCAGCGGATGTTGGCTTCCTCGTCGAAGCGCGCCTTGAGCTCGACCAGCGCGGTGACCGACTTGCCGGCCTCGGCCGCGTCGACCAGCGCGCGCACGATCGGGCTGTCATTGGAGGTGCGGTAAAGCGTCTGCTTGATCGCCACCACTTCCGGGTCGGCCATCGCCTGGCGCAGGAACTGCACCACGACGTCGAAGGATTCGTAGGGGTGGTGGACGACGATGTCCTTCTCACGGATGGCAGCAAAACAGTCGCCGCCATGCTCGCGGATGCGCTCGGGAAAGCGCGGATTGTAGGGCGTGAATTTCAGATCGTCGCGGGGAACGGCGACGATTTCGGAGATCTGACTGAGCGCCAGTGGTCCGGTCAGGACGCTGATGCGGCTCGACGACACGCCAAGTTCGCCGGCGACGAAGTCGCGTAATTCGGCAGGCATCAGCCTGTCGAATTCGATGCGGATCACCGATCCGCGGCGACGCCGCTTGAGTGCCGTTTCGAACAGGCGCACCAGATCCTCGGACTCCTCCTCGACTTCGATATCGCTGTCACGGATGATGCGGAACGTGCCGGAGCCCTTGACCTCGTAGCCGGGGAAAAGCTTGCCGATGTAGAGGCCGACCGCCTCTTCCAGCGGGATGAAGCGGACATGATGCTTGCGGTCCGGCAGGCGGATGAAGCGCTTCAGCGCCACCGGCAGACGCAGCAGCGCGCTCATCTCTTCGCCATTCTTGCGGTGGCGCAATTGCAGCGCCATCGAGAAGCCGAGATTTGGAATGAACGGGAACGGATGCGCCGGGTCGATCGACAGCGGGGTCAGCACCGGGAACACCTGCTCCTGGAAATGGTCTTCCAGCCAGACCTTCTCCTCCTTGGTCAGCGCATCGCGGGTGATGCTCTCGATGCCTTCCTTGTTGAGCAGCACGGTGAGCGCCGAAAGGCTCTTCTGCTGGTCTTCCTGCAGCCGCTCGACCTCACGCAGCAGCTGTTCGAGCTGCTGTTCGGGGGTGCGGCCGTCAGGGCTCTTCAGCGTGATGCCCTCGCGCACCTGACCGGCGAGGCCGGCGACACGGACCATGAAGAATTCGTCGAGATTGGCGGCCGAGATCGACAGGAAGCGAACGCGCTCCAGCAGCGGATGATTGAGGTTCAGCGATTCCTCGAGAACGCGCCGGTTGAACTGCAGCCAGGAAAACTCCCGGTTGACGAAGCGATCGGGGTTGCCGCCCTCCGGACGAGCCACCTCGACGTTCACGAATTCGCTCTGCACCGGCTTCAGTTCGTTCATGGTTCCTGCTCTTCCCACCGCTCAGCCGGTTAACCGGCTTAACTTATCCTCTGACAGGCTTTTGCGACAGTTTCATTTCATCGATCTTGCAAAGAGGCCTGTTATGATCCAGATGCAGAAGAGACTGCGTTAAGGAGACGACGATGGCAGGCGGTTCCATTCCCCATTTTCAAAACGATGCGGGCCACCCGGCAATCGACATCGGCGTCAAGGAATTCATGTGCACGGGCGCCAATCCGCCTTTCGACCACCCGCATGTGTTTCTCGACATGGGTGGCGATAATGAAAAAGTCTGCCCCTATTGCTCGACGCTCTACCGCTATTCGCCAAAGCTGAAGGCGACGGAAACGCTGCCGGCCGGCTGCATCTATATCGACCAGGCCGCCTGAGTCTTCGCGACAAGCCCGATGAACGACACGCGATCCCGGCAAGTTGTCATCGCCGGGGCAGGTGTCGCCGGGCTGACCGCAGCCCTTGCATTCGCCGAACGCGGCTACCCGGTTCGGGTGTTCGAACAGGCGCAGCGCCTGGAAGCAGCCGGTGCCGGCCTCCAGCTTTCTCCCAACGCGACACGCATCCTTCGCCAGCTTGGCGTACTCGACCATCTGCTGCCGGAAGCGGTGCGGCCGGAAGCGGTGGTCTTGAAGGATGCCGCAACGCTGCGCGAACTGGCGCGGGTGCCACTGGGACAAGCCGCTGAAACGCGCTGGCAAGCGCCCTATCTCGTCGCTCACAGGGCCGATCTGCAGAGCGCACTGACCGCGCGCGTTGCCGAGATGCCGGATATCCGTCTCACCACCGGCGCCCGTATCGGCAGCGTTGCCACCGGCCCCGATGGCATCACGGCGACGGCCGAGATCGACGGCAAAACCATCAAGGCTGAGGGCTTCCTGCTGGTCGGCGCAGATGGTGTCTGGTCGTCGGTGCGCGCACTTGTCGATTCGGCCAAAAGGGCGACCTCGCCAAGAAGCCGGTTTTCCGGCGAACTGGCTTGGCGCGCGACCATTGCAGCGCAGAGTGCCGCAGGGCAGGCTTTCGCGGCGATCGGCACTCCGGACTGCGTCACCACCTTCCTGCACCCGGGCTTCCATATGGTGGCCTACCCCGTCAGCAAGGGCGACGCCTTCAACCTCGTCGCCTTCACCAGAGGTGAGCGTATTGCCGAGGGCTGGTCCGGCCATGCCGATCCCGGCATCCTCGCCAGCGCAATGCGCGGCACCGCGCCTGGTCTTACAGAACTGGTGGAAATGGTTGGGGCGTGGCTGACTTGGCCGCTCCATACTGTCGAACAGAACCAGCCCTGGACAATGCCGGACGGCATCGCGCTGATCGGCGATGCGGCGCATGCGATGACGCCGTTCGCCGCGCAAGGTGCTGCCATGGCGATCGAGGATGCGGCTATGCTTGCCGATATTATTGCCGATTTCCCTGGCGATCCGGCACAAAGTCTTCAAATCTGGGAGAACCTGCGGCGGTCGCGCGTCGCCAGGGTCGCTCGTCGCGGCGCCATCAACCGCGTCGCCTGGCATGCCACGGGGCCAGTGGCGGCCTCCCCCAATC
>NZ_RZQG01000362.1:0-5691 GCF_003998635.1 Mesorhizobium sp. M7D.F.Ca.US.004.03.1.1 | reverse complement strand
GGATCAGATGGGGGAAATAGATGCGGGTGTCGTGGATCGGGAAGACGGTGAACTTCGCCAGCGCACCGAGCACCAGTGCCGCAAACAGGATGCCGGCGCGGCGATCGAGGCGGAAGCCGGCGCGGGCGGCGGCAAACCAGCCGGCCAGTGCCAGCACCGACACACCGACCCAGCTGTTCAGGCTGACGGCGCGCAGCAGCGAGGTGGCGAAGGCCCTGAGATAGGCGACCACCGAGAATGGCGGCTCGAACCCGTCCATATTGTAGTGCTGTTCGATGCTGGAGAACCACAGATGTGGCCACCAGCCGGGATGATGGGCCCAGTGCGAAATGGCGAAATAGGCAACGAAGGAAGCGGCAAAACCGGCCAACGCACCCCATGCCCTCTGCCGGTACGCGACCAGCAGCACAGCAAACACAGCGAGGAAAACAATATTGTCCGGCCGCACCATGAAGGCGAGAAAGAGCAGGATCGCCGTCGCCACCTCGCGGCCGCGGACATAGGCGTAGATCCCGCCAAGCAACAGCGCTGAAGTGAGCAGATCCGGCGTCGAGGCACGAGCCGCATCGCCGAAATCAGCCATGATCAGCACCGCACCGATCAAAGGCGCCAAGGCCAGCGCTCCCTCGGAGCGCAGCCACATCAGGGCGATCGCGCCGAACAGCAGCACGGAAAACACCTGTAACAGGCGCATCGCCTCGACCGGCGACATCACCGCGCTCATCGTCGACAGAATCTCGGCATAAAGGAACTTGATCCGGTACATCCCGAGCAGAGAACGGAAGTCGGCGGCATTCTCCGTCATGTGGCTGCGGAAGCGGCTGCCATCATCGGTCAGCGCCTTGTAGTCGCTAGCTGAAACGCCTGATTTGACGGTGTTGTAGGCATAGTCGTGCAGCGCCTGGGCATCGGGATAGGTGCCTTCCTCTCCTATGGCGAGATAGGGCAGCATGTCCCAGTTGGCGTCTGGCATCACCCAGGCGGTGAACGCTGT
Source organism: Mesorhizobium sp. M7D.F.Ca.US.004.03.1.1 (assembly GCF_003998635.1). Classification (NCBI taxonomy): domain Bacteria; kingdom Pseudomonadati; phylum Pseudomonadota; class Alphaproteobacteria; order Hyphomicrobiales; family Phyllobacteriaceae; genus Mesorhizobium; species Mesorhizobium sp. M7D.F.Ca.US.004.03.1.1. Next base: position 4,697 of record NZ_RZQG01000362.1, on the reverse strand, counting down.
AAAGAAGATGTAGAGCGCGAAGGCCGCCGCACCGATCGGTGCTGCCAACCGCGCATAGGTCCCCTCGCCCCACGCCAGACCGGCCGCGGTGAGCCGGTCGAGTGGGTTGTTCGGTGCGGGCGACCTGGTCAGCATTGTCGAGCTCAGCGAACTTCGTTTCTAACGGACTTGGCTTTTGACGAAATCCTTCACGATCGACACGATGCCGCGCGACAGCAGACTGTCGAAGGCATCGACGAAGCGGTCGACATGCTCGCGCTGGCAGATCAGCGGCGGTTCGAGCCGGATGACGTTGCGGTTGTACTCGGTGAAGGCGACGAGCACGTCATAATCGCGCAACAGCAGCGCGCCGACGAAGCCAGACAACGAGCCCTTCAGCTTGTCGTCGAGCACGCTGACGATCGGCCGCAGCACCATCGGCAAGGTCTGCGAGAAGTCGTGGAACTCCAGGCCGATCATAAAACCCTTGCCGCGCACATCCTTGATGATCTTCGGGTATTTTTCCCTAAGCGCCTGCAGCCGCTGCAACAGATAGTCGCCAGTGACGGCGGCATTGTCGATCAACCCCTCATCATAGAGCACGTTGAGCCCCTCGATCGCGGTGACGCAGGCTTCGCCCATGCCGCCGAAGGTCGCCATGGCATGGATCATCGCCGTCTTCGGCGTGCCATAGGCCTTCATATAGACCTCGCGCCTGGCAATCATCGCACCCACAGCCGCCTTGCCGGCGCCGAGCGACTTGGCCAGCGCGGTCACATCCGGAATGACGCCGTAATGTTCGAAGGCATAGAAGCGGCCCGAGCGGCCATAGCCGCACTGCACTTCGTCTGCGACCCACAGCACGCCGTACTGGTCGCACAGCGCGCGCAGCTTCTGCCAATATTCGGCGGGCGCCTGGATGATGCCGCCGCCGCCCTGGATGGTTTCGAGCACGATGACGCCGACCTCCGGGTCGGAGCGGAACAGGCGCTCGACCGCCTCGATGTCGGCGAACGGAATGCGGACGGTGTTATCGGCCATCTTGAAGTCGGCGCGATAAAGCTGGCCGTCGGTGATGCCCAGCACACCCTTGGTCTTGCCGTGGAAGGAATTCTCGGCATAGACGATCTTCGGCCGCTTTGGGCCGGCGGCGCGCTCGGCGAGCTTCACCGCCGCTTCCATGGCTTCCGAGCCGGACGAGCCCAAAAACACCATGTCGAGATCGCCGGGCGAGCACTTGGCGATGTTGTGCGCCAGTGCTGCCGCATATTGCGACATGAAGGCGATGGCGATTTCCTGGCGCTTCTCCTCCTGGAATTTCTTGCGTGCTTCCAGAATGCGCGGATGGTTGTGGCCGAAGGCCAGCGAACCGAAGCCACCGAAGAAATCGAGGATCTTGCGGCCGTTCTGGTCGATGTAGAACATGCCTTCGGCGCGCTCGATCTTGATCTTGTGGAAGCCGAGCAGCTTCATGAAATGCAGCTGGCCGGGGTTGAGATGCGCCTTGAACAGGTCGGTCATACGGGCGACATCCATCGCCTTGGCCTGCTCGACGCTGATCAGGTCGGGTTTGGCGATGGTGGCGGGCGACAACGACGGCGCGCTGACCATGGTGCGCACATTGGTCTGTTCGGGCTTGGCCATGACGGTCATTTCAATCTCCTGTCTGCACGCACGACCAGGATCGGGCGCAACGAAAGCTGTTTTGCGAGCCGCTATTCGGCGGGCACATGTTTGATGGCGACAGCGTGACCGGCCTTCTTGGCGCGGTACTCGCTGTAGGCGGCGATCAGCATGTCCTCGTCGCGATATTGCGGCACCCAGCCGAGCTGACGCCCGGCCTTCGACACGTCGAGCACGCACTCCTCGTCGGCGATCAGATATTGCTCCGGGTCCATGATCGGCATGTTCATCAGGTCGAGCAGGTCGAGCGTGCGCTTGACCGCCCAGCCCGGTGTCGGGATCAGGATCGATTTCGAGCCGGCGTGCCTGATCAGGTCGCCGAGCAGCTTCTTCACCGGCGGCGGGTTGAGCGAACCCAAATTATAGGCCTCATTGGGCACACCGGCTTTCCAAGCCGCGCGGGCAGCTTCCGCACAATCGAAAACAGAAATGAACTGATAGGGGTTCCTGCCCGAACCGATCATCGGCACCGGCAAACTCCAGTCGATCAGCTTGAACAGTTTTTCCAGGATGCCGAGCCGGCCGGGACCGATGATCAGCCGTGGACGGAACAGCGAGATCGACATGCCGCGCTTGCGCCATTCGGCCGCCAGCTCCTCGGTCTTCTGCTTCGACCAGCCATATTCGCCAAGCGGCGCGACCGGATGTTCTTCGGTCATCGGCTGGGTGACCGTGTGGCCGTAGATCATATCGGTCGTGTAGTGGACGAGCTTGGCTGCGCCGGCTCTGTCCATGGCCTGCATGATGTGCTCGGTGCCATGGAAATTCACCGGAAAGAAGAAATCGTGCCGCTTTGCGCGCACCTGGATCGGCGACAGCATCTTGGCCGACAGATTGTAGATCATGTCGTCGGCCTTGAGCCCAACCGAAGCGACCGACGCCGGATCGGTGACGTCGCATTGGATAAAGCGGACGCTACGGTAATGCGGCAGGTCGCTCTTGACGATGTCAGCGACGACAACCTCTTCACCATCGGCCACAAGCTTCGGGGCAAGGTGGCAGCCGACGAAACCGTCGCCGCCGAAAATCACATGTCTCATCGAACGATCTCGTTTGCTTGGATCTTGTCGGGCGTGATGGAAGCCGCCTGGTCCTCACGCTCTCGCCCGCTCTGCGCGATCAGCACCGTGCCGACGCAGATGAAGGCGATGCCGGCGATGCGCCAGCCATTGAGATCCTCGCGGAAGACGAAATAGGCGAAGATGGCGACGGCGACATAGGCGAGGCTGAGGAACGGATAGGCGAAGGAAAGCTCGACCTTGGACAGCACATAGAGATGCGAGGCCATCGAGATGACAAAGGTGCAGAGGCCCAGGAACACCCACGGGCTGAAGACGATCTGCAACAGCTTGACCAGCGGATTGACGCCCTCGAACGAGATCGGCCCGAGCGACATCATGCCTTGCTTCAGCATCAGCTGCGCGGCGGCATTGGTCATGACCGTAAAGAGAATGAAGACGATGTATTTCATGTGTTCTAAGCCACCCCTTCACGCTTCCTATTACAAACCCGCAAACATTTAGTGAAGCCACAAGAATGTTTTGAGTGAATCGTGGATTTAACGATTCGGTAACCAAGAATTACTCGAGTTTTATCTATTCCGCCGCCTCGACCACACCTCGCCGCGTGTCCAGCTTCCTTGCCGTCCGCGCCCAGAAGTCGGACATGAAGGCAGGATCGCGAAGCGCCTCCAGCCGCGGCCATTCGGGAAAGGACGAAGCGAAGATGTCGGCGCCCATGCGGGCGTCCTTGTAGGGGTTGACCGCGCCGCCCGCCTCGACCGTGATGCGATCGAGGTCCCGCAACAAGACGAGCGTCGCAGCCCCCCTGTTGGGGAAATCCAGCGTCAGCGTGTAGCCGGGGCGCGGGAACGAGAGCAGCGCCGGCGAGCGGATGGAGCCGAAGCGTTTCAGCACGGTGAGGAACGAGCCCTGCCCGGCTTGCCTTGCAGCCGCCAGCAGTGCCGGCACGGCGTCGCGCGCCGCCTCTTCCGGCACCACGCTCTGGTGCTGGAAAAGCCCTTTCGGCCCGTAAAGCCGGTTCCAGTCGCGCACGCCGTCGAGCGGAAAGAAGAAGCCCTGGTAGCCGGTCTGGCGCGGCGCCGTCGAGCGCCCCTTCTTCCACCTGTAAGCGGCGTTGAAGGTGGTCAGGAACGGCCGATTGAGCACATTGAACGGCGGCTGGACCGGCACCGAGAGATTGCCGCCGGCACGCGAGGCGGCATGCGAGCCGTGCTCGGCGTGATTGCCTGACAACAGCAACCCGCGACCGCTGTTGCGACCGCCGGCAAGCTGGTCGATCCAGGCAACGGCGTATTCATTGGCCTGATCGGCAGCCTCGGCCAGGTCGAAAAATTCGCCGAGGTCGCGAAACGGCGTCGTCTTCTCGACGATGTCGAGGGAAGGAACCCGCATCAGCCGGATCGAGGCCGACAGGATGAGACCGGTCAGCCCCATGCCACCGATCGTCGCCGCAAACAGCCGCGCATTGCCCGATGCCGAGCAGCGGTGGGTCTTTCCGTCGGACCTGAGCAGCGTGAAGGTCTCGACATGGCAGCCGAAGGTGCCGCGCCGGTGATGGTTCTTGCCATGCACGTCATTGGCGATGGCGCCGCCGAGCGTGACGAATTGGGTGCCTGGCACAACCGCCGGGAAGAAGCCGTAAGGGGCAGCGTGGGCGATGATGTCGGATAACAGCACGCCGGCATCCGCCTCGAGAACACCGGTTTCGGCGTTGAAGGAGCGGATCCGGTTCTGCGATCGCATATCGACGACCGCGCCGGCCTGGTTCTGGCAGGAATCGCCGTAGGAGCGGCCATTGCCATAGGCAAGCAAAGACGCTGGCTTCGCCTGACCGCCCTTCAGCAGCGCGATCCCCTCATCGGCACCGATGGCGCGTGGCGCCGACGGTGTGGCAAGGCCAAAGCTCGGGAACCGCTCCGTGGCCATGCCTACCAGCCCCCGATGACCAGCATCACCGCGCCGATCAGCACTACGATCTGGCTGCGCCAGTCGCGGATGATGAAGACGACCGGA
>NZ_RZQG01000361.1:0-5701 GCF_003998635.1 Mesorhizobium sp. M7D.F.Ca.US.004.03.1.1 | reverse complement strand
TGACTGGATCGAGCCGCTGACCGACCTCAAGATCGCCACGACCTTCGGCGGCGGACGGCTTGCGGCCGAACTGGTGCTGACCCTGTTGAAGGACGGCAGCTATCGCAAGCACATGGATTTGCTGCGCGCGAAGCTTGCGCGCGCCATGGGCGAGACGAGCGCCCACCTGAAGGCGATCGGCGTCATGCCCTGGATTGACCAGCCGGCCGGCCTGTTCCTGTGGTGCCGCCTGCCGGATGGGGTGGATGCGGCCGAAGTGGCCCGCCGCGCTCTGGCCGACAACATCGTGCTGGCGCCCGGCAACGCATTCAGCCTGTCCGGAACAGCCAGCCGCTTCCTGCGCTTCAACGTCGCCCAATGCGCGGACGAGCGGATTTTCAAGGTGCTCGAGGCGGCGATGGCGCGTTGACGCGACCAACCTGATCCTGTTGCCTGGGTAACCTCCGGCTGCTAGTGAACGGCCCGCGCACTCGAGAGAATGTCCGCGCCATCATTTTCCGGGATAGCGGTTATGGGAACCAGCAAGTCAGCAGACAAGTAGGCCGCAACAGCACTTCGTTGTTGCGGCGGTCCGTCATTTCCCATTTTTAGTGAGAACGGCAGATCGCCGCCAAATGTACCCATTTGAGCGGATGTTCAATCATGCCTTGTCCAAAAAACCCGACATGGACCACTTCCCTGCCAGCAGCCATGGTGCTGATGGCGCCCTTCGACATCCTGGCCTCGCTGGCCATGGATATCTACCTCCCGATCGTTCCAACGATGCCGGGGATCCTCAAGACATCACCTGAGGTCATCCAGCTGACGCTGAGTCTCTACATGATCTGTCTTGGCCTCGGCCAGATCGTCTTCGGCCCGATTTCCGACAGGATCGGCAGGCGCCCGGTGCTGATCGGTGGCGCGCTTTTGTTTGCAGGCGCTTCCTTCCTGCTCGCCGGGACCTCGCTGGCCACGGTCTTTGTTGCCTTGCGCGTCGTGCAGGCCATCGGTGCGTCGGCGGTTCTCGTTGCGACCTTCGCAACGGTTCGCGACGTCTATGCGCAAAGGCCTGAAGGTGCTGTTATCTACGGCCTGTTCAGCTCGATGCTGGCTGTCGTGCCGGCGCTGGGGCCGATTGCCGGTGCCTTGATCGCCGACAATCTCGGCTGGCGCGCGATCTTCCTGACGCTCGGCGGTCTGGCCACGGCCGCCACCCTCAACGCATGGCCGCGATGGCATGAAACACGCCCTTCGAATGGCGACGGTAGGCGCATGGCGTTTCGCCCCATTCTCTCCAGCTTCGCCTTCTGGACTTATACGCTGGGTTTCAGCGCGGCCATGGGCGCCTTCTTCATGTTCTTTTCGACGGCGCCACGGGTGCTCATGGATCGCGCCGGCTTTTCACAAATCGGTTTCAGCCTTGCCTTCGCCACCGCGGCGCTGGTGATGATCGTGACCACCCGCTTCGCCAAAAAATTCATTGCACACTGGGGCATCGCGGGCAGCGTCGCGCGCGGCATGGCGATGTTGCTGCTCGGCGCGGCACTGCTGGCAATCGGGCAGATATTCGCGGCGCCGTCCTTCGTCACATTCGTCGGCCCGATGTGGGTCATCGCCGTGGGCATCGTCTTCACTGTTTCGGTCACCGCGAACGGTGCACTCGAGGCTTTCGGCGATGTCGCGGGAACCGCCGTCGCGCTCTACTTCTGCATCCAGAGCCTTGTCGTCGGCATCCTCGGCACGCTGTTCGTCATACTGCTCGGCGGAGACACGGCGTGGCCATTGGTGGGCTATTGTTCGGTCATGGCGACGCTCACACTAAGTGCGCTGAGGCATTTGCGGAAACGCCAAACCGAATAGACGGGAAGGATGAGGAGCCTGGGCCGTTGGCGCAGGCTTCTCGTCGTTGTCAGCGAGACGTCGTACAGACCTCCCGCACGCAATCACGCAACCAGCGCTGTGCCGGATCGGCATCGAGCCGCGGATGCCACAGGATGGAGATGGTGACCCCAGCGGTGGCAACCGGCAGGGGAAAGCTGTGCATGCCGGCGCGTGCGCCCTCGGTATGCCGCTCCGGAACGCTGGCGATCAGGTCTGATGTGCGGGCCATGGCAAGGGCTGCCGAGAAACCGGAAACCATGCACACGACTGTCCGCTGCAGCCCGAGCCGGTTCAAAGCCTCGTCGATCGGCCCCTTCTCGCGGCCGCGCCGTGAAACGCTGATGTGCCGGCCTGCCGCATAGCGCTCCGGCGTCACCGTGTCCTCGCTCAAGGGATGGCCTGTTCGCACGGCGCCGATGAAGCGGTCGCGAAGCAACGCCTGGATGCGCACCTCCGGCCCGGTCTCGCCAGCGACGCCTATGTCCAGATCGATCGCCGCGTCGCGCAACGACATGACGTCCTTGTCGGACTTCGGTGCAAAGCGCAGCCGCACGCCGGGCGCATCGGCCTGGATACGGGCGACGAGACGAGGAGCGAATTCTTCGACGAAGCTCTCATTGGTGCGCAGCGTGAAGACCCTGTCCAGGCTCCGCAGATCAAGCAGGGTGGCAGGACGCAGCAGCGCCTCCGCATCCTGGACGACACGGCCAACCTGCTGTCGCAGTTCTTCCGCACGCGGCGTCGCCACCAGACCGCGACCGGCGCGAACCAGCAGCGGGTCGCCCGTCGCCTCGCGCAGCCGCGACAGTGTCCGGCTCATCGCCGAGGGACTGAGGCGCAGACGGCTGGCGGCACGCGCCACGCTGCCTTCGGTCAGCAGAACGTCGAGAGCGAACAGCAGATTGAGATCGGGCGATGTCATTGGCGGATCATGGCACGATATGGCGTCAAACGCACGAATAAGATGCAAATGCTGCGTCTTCCGCCATATAGGCCAAGGGACTAGATCTCCAGCAGCTCCGCTTCTGGGGCTGATGGAAGGAGATCGCAGTGGCAATCGCTGAGCAAAATCGAGACGGACGCGCATCGGTGCTGCCACAGATGCAATCCGCCCGCTGGGCGCTGGCAAGCCTGTCGCTCGCCACGCTGCTGTCGTCGCTGGGAACCAGCATTGCCAGCGTCGGGTTGCCGTCGCTGATGCAGAATTTCGGCGCGTCGTTCCAGTCCGTGCAATGGGTTGTCCTGGCCTATCTGCTGGCCATCACCACACTGATCGTCAGCGCCGGCCGGCTGGCCGACATGTTCGGGCGCCGGCCCTTGCTGCTTGGCGGCATCGCGCTGTTCACATCGGCATCGGTGCTCTGCGGCCTGGCACCGACTCTCTGGCTGCTGATCGCCGCGCGCACCGGGCAGGGACTTGGCGCGGCGCTGATGATGGCGCTGACGCTGGCTTTTGTCGCCGAAACCGTGACCAAGGACAGAATCGGCAGCGCCATGGGCCTGCTCGGCGCCATGTCCGCGATCGGCACGACACTTGGCCCCTCGCTCGGCGGCCTTTTGATCGCCGGCTTCGGCTGGCGAACGATCTTCCTCATCAATGTCCCGCTGGGTGTGCTCACCTTCGCTCTCGCCTGGCGTGCCTTACCGGCGCGCAGCAAGACAGCGCAGGTCGACCGAGGCACGTTCGATGTCATGGGCACCGCGCTGCTGGCCCTGACACTGGCCGCCTATGCGCTGGCCATGACGCTTGGGAGAGGCAATTTCGAACCGCTCAACGTCGGCCTGCTGGTCGCTGCCGGCATCGGCGTTTTTCTGTTCGCCGCCGCTCAGGCGAGGGTGAAAAACCCCTTGATCCAGCTCGCCAGCTTCCGCGATCTCCAACTGAGCGCCAGTCTCGCCATGAGCCTCGTTGTCGCCACGGTGATGATGGCGACCCTGGTGGTTGCCCCGTTCTACCTGTCGCGCGGACTTGGGCTCGATGCCGCAATGGTCGGCCTCGTGCTGTCGACCGGGCCGCTTGTCTCGACCCTGTCGGCGCTGGTGGCCGGACGCTTGACTGATCGCTTCGGCGCCCACAGGATGATGGTCGTAGGCCTGCTCAGCCTCTCGACAGGCACGTTCCTGCTGTCGCTCGCCATGACCAAACTCGGCATTGCCGGCTATGTCGTTCCGATCACCGTCACCTGCATCGGCTACGCGCTGTTCCAGACGTCGAACAATGCAGCCGTCATGACCGGTGTCGAAACCAGCCAGCGCGGCGTCATATCCGGCCTGCTCAACCTTTCGCGCAATCTCGGCCTCATCACCGGCGCATCATTGATGGGCGCCATATTCGCCGTCGCATCGGCCGAAGGGCACGCAGGCATTGGTCAGACGTTTTTGGGTTCCGAGGCCGCCGCGAGGGGAATGCAGGTCACCTTTCAGACAGCAACGGCGCTGGCGTTGGTCGCGCTGTTCCTCGCGCTGCTCTCAGCCCGCGCCGAGTTCAAGCGGCACAGGCCGGTGGAAGTGTCGCAAAACCTCTGACTTCGCGCAGACTGAACGCCGCCTGCCGGATCGCGCCTAGGCGCCTGCCCGCTTGCGGCGCTCATAAAGCATGACCAGCGTTTCAGCCATCAGGGCAGGCTTTTCCTCGCCTTCGATCTCGACCGTGTTGGCCGCCTTCATCAGATACTGGCCGGGCCCCCTGTCCTCCATGGACAGCAGCGTGGTGCGCAGCCTGATGCGCGCGCCGACCTTGACCGGCGCCAGGAACCGCACCTTATCGAAGCCATAATTGAAGGCGGCCTGCGTATTCTCGGGCACGATGCCCATGCCGAGTGCCAGCGCGCCGATGATCGACAGCGTCAGGTAGCCATGCGCGATCGTCGTGCGGAACGGGCTTTGCCGCCGCGCCCTTTCAGGATCGACATGAATCCATTGATGGTCGCCGGTGCATTCGGCGAACTGGTCGATGCGGTTCTGGTCGACCGTCGTCCATTCCGACACACCGAGCTCTTGCCCGGCCATCGTCCTCAACTGGTCGAAGGTCGGCGGCGTTTTAGGCCGTATTTCAGTCATTCCTGCTTTCCCGATCGCTTACAACGCCTCCGGACCACGAACTGACAGCCTCTGTCAATTCGCCCTGCGTGAATCCGTTCCGCCGAATCCGGCCGCAATCGCACCATGCCGCGAGGGCAGTCGCAGGTTAAATCGGGATTTCTAGGCTTCGGGCCAGCCGGCAGCAACGAACCGGCCTCGGCCATATCTGCTACTTCTTCTCGTAGCCGGCGCGGATTTCCTCCATCGCCTCCTTGATGCGCGTGCGCAGGATGTCGACCGATTCGGTGCCGGATTTCTTGACCAGTTCAGCCACTTCGCCGGCATTCTTCAACGCGGCCTCGAAGGACTTTCTGGCAAACTCCGTCTGTTTGGCCATCAATTCCTGCGGATTACCCGGCGCCCTGTAGCTCTGCGCCATGTCCGTGACCTCGCGCAGTGTGTCCTGTAGCATCTCGCGCTGCCTGGACAACAGCGAGGTTGCGCCGGCGGCACCGGCTCGTGCCGATTTCTCCAGTGCTTCGAGGTTCTTGCGATGATGGGCGAGGATCGCCTCGACGTCGACATTGGGCACCTTCAGGTCGCGACCGAACCTGCCGAACATGTCCATGAAGGAATCGGATTCCGGTTGTTTTGCCATGCTCGTTTGCTCCCCTTTTGCCGCGGATGCGGGCGCCCTCAGCTGGAGAATAGCATCCGCGTGCCGTGTGTCCATTTCCAACGCGATGGAATCAGCGCCAGCCTCGCCGCGGGTCAATTCACGAGGAACAGCCGCTCGGCCACATAAAGCACGACACCCGCG
>NZ_RZQG01000360.1:0-5707 GCF_003998635.1 Mesorhizobium sp. M7D.F.Ca.US.004.03.1.1 | reverse complement strand
CAATCACGTGCTGGAATGCGCGCCGACGCATGAGCTCAGGGTCGCCGACATCGGCGATACGCCGTTCCGCAGCCGCTACCGGCTGGAGATCAGCCATGAGGATATCGAGCGCCGCACCAACCAGATCGTCGATGCCGGCGTCATCCCGCTTTCGATCGGCGGCGACCATTCGATCAGCCATCCGATCCTGAAGGCGGTCGGCAAGAAGGCCCCGGTTGGCCTGATCCACATCGATGCCCATTGCGACACCAGTGGCCTGTTCGACATGACCAAATTCCACCATGGTGGGCCGTTCCGCAACGCCGTGCTTGACGGCGTGCTCGATCCGACACGCACCATCCAGATCGGCATCCGCGGCTCAGCCGAATATCTGTGGGAGTTCACCTACGAGTCCGGCATGACCGTGGTCCATGCCGAGGAGGTGACCGGCCTCGGCATTCCCGCCATCATCGAGAAGGCGCGCAAGATCGTCGGCGACGGCCCGACCTATGTCTCCTTCGACATCGACAGCGTCGATCCGGCCTTCGCACCCGGTACCGGCACGCCGGAAGTCGGCGGGCTGACGACGCGCGAAGTGCTCGAACTGCTGCGCGGCATGAAGGGCCTCAACATCGTCGGCGGCGACGTCGTCGAGGTGGCGCCGCAATACGACGCCACCACCAACACGGCGCATGCCGCCGCACAGGTGCTGTTCGAGATACTGAGCCTGATGGTGTTCAGCCCGGCGATAACAGGCAAGGGAGCCTGACGTTCAGAAAAGCAAAGGCGGCCGCCGTGCTGGAGCCGACGGCCGACCCAAACGAACAACGCGTCCAGACAGGGGAATAACAATGACAATCCGCAAGACATTTACATCCATTGCCACCGTGCTGATGCTTGGCACGGCCGGTTTCGGCCTCGCAATTCAGGCCGCCAGCGCCGATGCGCTGGCAGACATCACCAAAGCCGGCGCCATCAATGTCGGCGTCTTCGCCGATTTTCCGCCCTTCTCCTCAGCCAGCGCCGACATGAGCCTCAAGGGCTATGACATGGACGTCGCGCAATACATTGCCGACACGCTCAAGGTGAAGCTCAATCCCGTCGCCGTCACGGGCCAGAACCGCATCCCGTACCTCAACGACCACCGCGTCGATATCCTGATGAGCGTCGGCTATTCGAAGGAGCGTGAGCAGGTCATCGACTTCGCCGCCGCCTACGCACCCTACTACATCGCGGTGATCGGTCCGGCCGCGATGGCGGTCAAGGGCAAGGAAGACCTTGCCGACAAGTCGATCGCCGTCAACCGCGGCACGCTCGAAGACACCTCGCTCACCGAGGCAGCCCCCGCGTCGGCCGACATCAAGCGCTTCGACAACTACAATTCGGTGATCCAGGCCTTCATCTCCGGCCAGACACAGCTGATGGTCGTCGGCAACGATGTCGGCGCGCAGGTGCTGGCCAAGCAGGACGCGCTGAAGCCGGAGCAGAAGTTCCAGCTTCTGACCTCGCCTTCGCATATCGGCCTCAACAAGAACGAGGACAGCCTGAAGAAGGCGGTCAACGATGCCGTCGCCAAGATGCTGGCGGACGGCAAGCTGGACGAAAGCTCGAAAGCCTGGCTGAAGACGCCGCTCAACCCCGACAACCTCAAGGATTGAGTTTCCGTGGCCTTTGCCTGGCTTCCGGGTGCTGTCGGCGACATCGCGCGCGGAGCACTCACGACGATCCTGTTGATCGCCGTGACCACGCTCGCGGGAACGGTCCTCAGCATCCTGGGCGCCGCCGGACGCCGAAACGGCCCGGTGCTGCTCAGGCGGGCCATCGCCTGGTATGTCGAAGTCATCCGCAACACGCCGTTCCTGGTGCAGCTCTTCTTCATCTTCTTCGGCCTGCCCAGCCTCGGCATCAGGCTCGATCCGGTGCTGGCCGCCATCCTGGCGATGACGCTCAATATGGCGGCCTACACCATCGAGATCGTCGGCGCCGGGCTTGACGCTGTGCCTGGCGGGCAGACGGAAGCAGCCCTGGCACTGGGCTTGAGGCCACGCCAGGTATTCATCAAGATCGTGCTGCCGCAGGCACTCAAGGTGATCTTTCCGGCGCTGACCAGCCAGATCGTCATCATGATGCTGGAGTCCGCGGTCGTGTCGCAGATCGCGGTGCGCGAGCTGACCTACGAGGCCGACATGCTGCAGGCACGCACCTTCCGCTCCTTCGAGACCTATTTTGTCGTGACGATGGTCTATCTCGTCCTGTCGATGGCACTGCGCCGGCTGCTGGTGACAGGCGGACGCCGCGTCCTGGGGGCTGGTGTGTCATGATCGAATTCACCTTCTGGGACATCGTGCGCAACCTGTTGCTTGCCGCCCGCTGGACGGTGCTGTTGTCGCTGGCCGCTTTCATCGGCGGCGGCATCGTCGGCCTGATCGTCCTGTTCTTCAGGATCGCCAAGAACAAATGGAGCCGGCGCATCGCCTCCGGCTACATCGCCCTGTTCCAGGGGACGCCGCTCTTGATGCAACTGTTCCTGATGTTCTTCGGCCTGCCGATGCTCGGCCTGCGCATCGAGCCATGGACGGCAGCGGTGCTCGGCCTCACCTTCTTCGCCAGCGCTTATCTCGCCGAAATCTGGCGCTCCGGGGTCGCGGCACTACCATTGGGCCAATGGGACGCCGGCGCCAGCCTCGGCCTGCACTATCTGCAGGAACTGCGGCTGATCATCCTGCCGCAAGCCTTTTCGATCACCCGCGCGCCGACGGTCGGCTTCCTGGTGCAGCTGATCAAATCGACGGCGCTGACCTCGATCATCGGCTTCGAGGAGCTGGTGCGGACCTCCAACGCCATCAACAATGCGACCTTCGAGCCGTTCAAGGTCTATGGGCTTGTGGCGCTGATCTTCTTCGTCATGTGCTTTCCGTTGACGCAATACGCGCGCAAACTCGAAAAGCAGATGCCGGCGCGCTGAGCCGAAGGCATGTTGTGTTGACCACCACCAACGGCGACTGCAAGCTAGGAAGCTGTGCTTCCGGTTAGCGTTCGAATGCCTCCTTTGGCCATTTGATGACGTTAGGATTCGTCAGCTTCTGACCCAAGGAGACGCTCACAAGTGAAAGCGCGCACGACTGCATTGTGCCTCATGTCGGCCGCCTTGATCCAGAATTGCTTCGCCCAATAGCAGACATTCGAAAGCAGCACTTGTTGGTCGGCAGAGCGCCACAGAACGAGACGTTGTCAGGCGTACCGCCCATGGCCCCGAAAACCATGAACGCACGGACGCGCGCCGAAGCGCGGAGCTTTCTAGTCCCGAGCTTTGGGGGTAGAGAGTGTGTGCGGGATATCTCCGCAGCTATGGAGGTGAAGCGGGGCGACCGATGACAACCTTTGTTATGGTGCACGGCGCATGGCATGGGGGGTGGTGTTGGCGCAAGCTCGCTCAGTCACTGAAGGTGCCGGGCAGCGATCTGTATACCCCCACGCTTACCGGTCTCGGTGAGCGAGCACATCTCGCCTCTCCTGACATCGACCTGGAAACGCACATTTGCGATGTGCTCGGTGTGTTGGAGACCGAGGACTTGCGAGACGTTGTCCTGGTTGGACACAGTTACGCCGGAATCGTGGTCTCGGCAGCCGCGGACAGGGCGGCCGGCCGGGTAGCGCGAGTTATCTATCTCGACGCCATCGTCCCCCGCGACGGCCAGTGCCTGTACGACTGTGCATCGGCGCAGGCCAAGGACTATTTCGAGGAGCAGGCGCGCGTCGGGGGTGAGGGCTGGCGCATCCCCGCCAGCGCGGCGACCGTGCAATTCCTCGGGTTGAAGGAGGAGAAGGACGTAAGCTGGGTAATGCCGAGGCTTACCGCGCACCCGATCCGCACCTTCAGGGAGCCGGTCAAACTGAGCGCGAGTTTCCCACAGGTGCCGCGGACCTACGTCAATTGCATCGGCGACAAAGCACTTGGCCAGCCAAAGAGCGCGCAAGCCGCTGATATCGAAGACTACCACGAGTTGCGGACAGGACACGACGCCATGGTGACCGCACCAGACGATGTCGCCGAGTTGCTGAGCCGGATCGCGGAGGACACCACCGCCTAGCCTGGGGCTTCGGAGGACGCGCAGCAATCTGCTCGAAACTGAACGGCCGCTCGGCACAATTGTGAAAGACGCCACTTAGCCAACGGCGACATTGGTCAAACTGCGACGCCTACCGAAGCTAGGCCAAGGACAGCTTTTGCAAATTGGCTGCTTAAAGCGGTCAGACTGTTGCCGGCCCCTATTGAGACGTTCATTGCTTCGGGACTAAGCGTCGGCTTATGGCGCTTAGCGAAGGTTTCGCGGCATTTTCTGGAGGCGCCGTTAGTGAGCCACAATGTGGGACATACATAAAGGCCGCCCCGGCACCAGCCGTTTCGCTTTCAATGTCCCAACGCCAATGGCGGCGCCAGGCGATCCCGCCGCAGCCAGCGCCCGAGAAGCAGGGCCGCCACCACGGCCAGCCCAGACGACAGGCCGATCCAGATGCCGACGCCATGCAGGCCGAAATGGAAGGCGAGCAGCACGCCGAGCGGCAGGCCGACGCCCCAATAGCCGATCGCGGCATAGATCATCGGCACCTTGGTATCGTGCAGGCCGCGCAGCATGCCGGCGGCCACCGCCTGCGCGCCGTCGAAGACCTGGAACAGCGCGGCGAAGGCCAGGAACGACACGGCAAGTGCGATCACCCTGGCATTGGCCGGATTGCCCAGATCGATGAAGGCGCTGATCAGCGGATGCGGCCAAAGGATCATCACCAGCCCCATCAGCGCCATGAACGAGACGCCGATGACAAAGGCGGTCCAGCCGGCGCGCGAAACGCCTTCCGGATTGCCGGCGCCGTGCGCAAGGCCGACGCGCACCGTCACCGCCTGGTTGAGGCCAAGCGGCACCATGAAGCTGATCGAGGCGATCTGGATGGCGATGGCATGCGCGGCCAGCGAATCCGCGTCGATCAGGCCCATCAGCAGGGCGGCCGCGTTGAAGATCGTCACCTCGAAGGCGAGGATGCCGGCAATCGGCAGGCCGAGCCGCAACAGGCCCTTGAAGCGTGGCCAGTCGGCGCGCCAGAAACGCCCGAACAGACGGTAGCGCCGGAACTTCTCCTCCAGCATCACCACGACAGCCATGCCGACGAACATCAGCGTGCTGGACAGCGAGGTCGCAAGGCCCGATCCGGAGATGCCCATGGCCGGCACGCCGAGATTGCCGAACATGAACACCCAGTTGAAGAAGACGTTGCAGGCGACGGCGACGAAGACGATGACCAGCGCCCAGCCCGGCCGTTCCAGTGCCGAAATGAATGAGCGCAGCACGATATAGCCGTAGAAGGGCAGCACCGCCCATTCGAGCCAGCGCAGATAGATGCCGGCCTGATGCGCCAGTGCCGGCTCCTGGCCCATCGCCAGCAGAATGGCTTCGCCGTGCCAAAGCACGAGCCAGATCGGAATCGAGATCAGGATCGCCAGCCACAGGCCCTGGCGCACGGTGCGGCGCAGGTCGCGCACCGAATAGCGGCGGCGGCCAAGCTCGGTGGCGATCATCGGCGAGGTCGCCAGCATCAGGCCGAGGCCGAAGATCAGCGGCATGAAATAGAGGTTGGCGCCAAGCGCGCCGCTGGCCAGCGTATCCGGGCCCAGACGACCCATCATCATGACGTCGGTGGCCGTCATCGCGGTCTGGCCGAGATTGGTCAGCAC
>NZ_RZQG01000035.1:0-17886 GCF_003998635.1 Mesorhizobium sp. M7D.F.Ca.US.004.03.1.1 | reverse complement strand
GCTTAGCGAAGGCCGGGTACGCCGCGAAAAGGGCTACATGACATGACCCTGCTCCGGCGGCATTTTCTGGTGTTGTTGCTGATTGCCGGTGCCCTGTCTCTGGGTGTCTACATGAGCGGGGGCCGGGAAAGCGGCGCAATGGAGCAGTCGGCCCTACCGGCAGCGGAAAACCTGCCGGACTATCTGCGTCCAAAAAAGGATCCGGCATCTGGCACCATTTTCGTGCGGATCACCAAACCCGGAATCCTCGGCTCAGGGATCACATGCGGCAGGAACTATTGTAGCCACCGTTATTCAAGCGCCCAGGCGTGGAATGCGGACCAAAGCCTTTTCCTTATCGCCAATGGTTGTGGGGGCATGTGCTTTCTCGACGGGCGTACCTATGTTCCAATGTTCCGCCGCGATCGCTCGACCGAATGCGAATGGCATCCCAAGGATCCCAATCTGATGATTTGCGTGGGTGGTCGGCGGATTTCGACCTGGGCGCCACGCACCGACCATGAAGAGGTGGTGTTCGTCTCGTCAGCCTATGACGATCTGCAGTTCGGGCCGTACAAGGGCAATCCGAGCCTCGACGGCAACCGCATTGCGGTGCTTGCGACGCGCAATGACGGCAAAGCGGTGGTCTTTGGCTACGACCTCAGGCTGCAGCGGAAGTTTGCGGATATCGATCTGGCCCAGCTTCCGGGGACCACCCACTACTGCTCGATCTCTCCGTTAGGGATCAACATTCTGTGTTTCCAGGAATTGCCGGACGGTAATGAACCGAGCTTCATCTTTTCAATTGATGGCGCCTTGCGCCAGAAGTGGGCGGAGCATCATCGCCCCGGCCATGGCGATATGACGATCGATGCCGACGGCAGCGAAATCTACGTCGGCATAAGCAAATCGGATCCGGACAAGTATCAAGTGATCAAGCGGCGTTTGGGCGACGGCAAGGTCACCGCGCTGATGAAATATGGCGAAGCCCAGCATGCGTCCCTCAGATCTCTGGACAGGCCCGGCTGGGTGTTTGTCAGCTATGCCGGGATACCCGCCGAGGTATCGAAGCACAAGGATTGGGCGCCATATTCGCAGCAGGTCGTTGCGCTGCGCACGGACGGCAGCGGGGAGGTGCGCCGCATCGTCAACACGCTGAATGCTCCGTTTGACTACTGGAGCGAGACGCATGCCTCGCCGTCTCCAGACGGCTCACAGATAGTCTGGTCGAGCAATTGGGGCGTCCCCGGGGGCCCGGTCTACGATTTCGTTGCCCGTGTTGAATGGCCTCGGAGTTGATGTCGACGCAGAAGGAGATTGTCGCAGATGGCCTTCCCTGAACGAACCGCTCTTGCTTCAGTTGCCGTCATGTGCCTGACATCGATGGCTGTCGCCGGCGATATCGAACCTTATAAACTGTCACCTGGCGATGCCGTCGAGATCGGGATAGCGTCAATTGCGGATCGAACGCAGCGAGCTGTGGTCCAGATGGATGGCAATATCGCGCTTCCCGAAGTCGGAATGGTCATGGTCGCAGGCCTCACGGGGTCCGAATTGCAGACGCGCATGCAAACGCTTCTGCCGACCAAGATTTTTCATGTGCGCCTGCCCGACGGCAGGGAGCAAATGGTCGTTATCAAGCCAGACGATGTGACCGCAACCATCGCCGATTACCGTCCGATCTATGTGATGGGCGACGTGCTTACCCCGGGACAACAGGCCTATCGTCCGCTCATGACCGTGCGGCAGGCGCTCGCCGTCGCCGGCGGCTTCAGCCTTTTGCGGTCACGGGCGGGCCAGACCGGACCGGATCCGGTTGATCTCAGGCGAGACTACGAAACATTGTGGGGTGACTACACCAAGGACTATTTTCACGCCGCCCGGCTCCGCGCCGAACTTCAAGACCAGGCGGATTTCGACACGCAGATACCACAAGGATCACCTCTGTCTCCCAGTATAGGAGCAGCGATCGCCCAGGCCGAAGGAGATGGGCTGAAGATTGCGCTGAGCGATTTCCAGCAGGAGCAGGCTTTTCTTGAGAAGGGCGAGAAGGACACAGCGGATCAAATCGAGGTGTTGCAGAAGCGCGAACAGGTCGAGGCCGAGGGCGTGAAAGCGGATCAGGAAGACCTGGCGCGCGTAACAAAGGTTTTTGAGTCAGGTAACCTGACCAACAACCGGCTCGCCGATGTCAGACGCGCCTTGCTTCTCTCTTCAAGTGGCGCGCTTCAAACGTCGGTCGAACTCATGCGGGCGCGACGCCAGCAGGAGGACTATGTCAGGCAGCACGAGCGCAACGAGAATCAGAGGAAGATCGGTTTGCTGATCGATCTGAAGGATACCAACGCGCGGCTTGCCGACGTCACCACCAAACTCCACGCTGCCAGCGAGAAGCTGCAACCGACCGGGGCATCCGCCCAGCCATTGCCGATTGCCGGTGAAACAATCCGGGCGCAGGTCACGATCGTCCGCAAGATGAGCGAGGAGTGGCGCAAACTAGCGGCCGGTGAAGATACGATTGTGATGCCGGGGGACACCGTCGAGGCCAGGTTCAGCACTGATCTGCAAAGCGCGGCAGTCCAGTAGGCGGCCTCGATTGCGGGCCGATAACGATGGCTCGGGCTCACTGCTTCGTAAAGGCCATCGAACGCAACCGATCGGAAGATCACGGCAAGACCGAACTCCAGGCTCAACGGTTGCGGAAGTGAATCCTGAGTCGGGAACCGGCGTCTGCGTCCGGACGGGCGAAACGCCGCCGAAAAGGATTGTGGCGGTGCCGATCTGACTTGCAGCATGCGACATGCGCAGCCATCCATCTCACTTGAAATGGCGGCTTCTTCCCGTTTTCCACCGATTTAATATGTCAATTCCACGTTTCTCGGGCCGCCGTCACGATTTCGCTACATTTGGGCCAAAGGGCACATAAGTTAGCGGGGCGTAATATGATACAGCGAAGAGGGAACGCCCCTGAAAACCGAAAAACTGTCCTTGGCCGGTAAGGCCAGCGAGCTTGCGCGACGATTTCTCATCAGAAGTCACGAGCTATGAACCCCGGCGGAAAACTTTCGCCCGACCTGCGTGCCGCTATGCTGGGCTCCGCGCCTGCGCTGGTAGGCGTTGGCGCGTTCTCGGCGGTCATAAACATTCTCGCGCTGACCGGCTCCGTCTATATGCTGCAAATCTACGATCGCGTTTTGCCTTCGCAAAGTGTTCCGACACTTGTCGGATTTACGATCGGTATGCTGGGCCTTTACGCCGTTTATGGATTGCTGGATTTCGTGCGGCTTCGCCTGCTGGTTCGAATCGGCAATCGCCTCCATAAAACTCTGCAGCAACAGGTCTTCGCTCTCTCGCTTTCCCTGCCGCTCCTCGGCGGGCAGAATGCGAGCCGGCTGCAGCCGCTTCGCGATCTTGATCAGTTGCGCGCCTTCCTTTCCGGATTGGGGCCGACTGTCATCTTCGACGCTCCGTGGATACCATTCTATCTGCTGGTCATCTATCTGCTGCATCCGTCGCTCGGTCTGCTGGCAACGAGCGGTGCAATTGTTGTCGTGCTGCTCACCGTGATCGCGGAAATCCTTGGCCGCGGACCAGCCGCACGGGCGTCTGAGACACTCGTATCGCAACGCAACCTGGCCGATTCCGGCCGCCGCAATGCGGAGGTCGTGCGCGCCATGGGCCTTTCCGGGCGGCTCGCCGGGCGCTGGAGTGAGATCAATCACGCATATCTTGCGCACCAGGAGCGGCTCTCCGACATTGTCGGCGCCACTGGCTCACTGTCGAGGGCGCTCCGTATGGCTTTGCAGTCTTCTGTTCTGGGACTTGGTGCGTATCTCGTGATCGGGGGGGAGGCTTCGCCGGGTGTGATCATAGCATCGTCTATATTGCTCGGCCGCTCTTTGGCCCCAGTTGATGCGGCGCTCGCCAACTGGAGAGGGTTTGTCTCGTTCCGGCAGAGCTATTCCCAACTGACGGCGGCGCTCGCCGCCTTTGGCAGCCGCGGCGAGCTCATGCAACTGCCACGGCCAGAGGCGATGCTGGCGGTCGAGGATCTGACAATAGCGCCGCCAGGCCAGCAAAAGCCGACCGTGACCAACGTGAGCTTTCATTTATCCAGTGGGGCGGGGATGGCCATTGTCGGCCCAAGCGGTTCCGGCAAAACCACACTTGTGCGCGCGTTGGTGGGAGTGTGGCAGCCGCTGCGCGGAATGGTTCGATTGGACGAAGCTTCGCTTGATCAATGGGGCCATGAACAGCTTGGCGCCTATGTCGGCTACCTCCCACAGGACGTTGAATTGTTTGACGGAACCGTTGCCGACAACATTTCGCGATTTGGCGGCGCGGGCGACGCCAAGGGTGTGCTCGCAGCCGCCAGGGCCGCTGGCGTCGACAAGATGATCATGCGTTTGCCGGATGGTTTTCAAACACGCGTAGGCGAGGGAGGCGCAGCCCTGTCGTCCGGACAGAGGCAACTCGTCGGGCTCGCCAGGGCCCTTTATGGCGATCCATTCCTTGTCGTCCTCGACGAGCCCAATTCAAATCTGGACGTCGACGGCGACGCCGCGCTGGCCGGGGCGATCCTGGCGGTGCGCCGGCGTGGTGGCATTGTCATCGTTGTTGCCCACCGTCCTTCTGCCCTCACCAATATCGATAGCGTACTTGTCATGGCGAATGGGACGCTTCATTCGTTCGGCTCGCGCGAGGAAGTCTTGGCGAACGTTATCCGGCCATTCCCCTCCACCGCAGCCCGGTCTGCATCGGCCGTCCCGATGCAGAAAGGAATAAGCGGTCATGCGTGAGGTACTATCTTTTGTCTGATATTACCCTGTCGACATGCGCTCCGATTGGCGATGGAAACCGGAGGTCCGGGGCGAATGCAGTCGATGCGCGGGACGATATCCGAGCCAATCTCATTCTTGGCTTGGTGATCACGGCTCTGTTGATTGCCGGCGGAGGGCTTTGGCTGGGTTTGACCAAGATCGCCGGCGCGGTGATTGCGCCTGCCACCGTGGTGGTCGAAAGCAACACAAAAAAAGTCCAGCATCTGACCGGCGGCACGATCGGAGGCATCTTCGCACAAGACGGGGACCATGTGCGGGCTGGCGATGTGGTGGCCAGGCTGGACGACACGCTGACACGGGCCAACCTGCAGATAATCAGTGAGGATCTCGATCGCACGACCGTTCGTCTTGCCCGGCTGGAGGCAGAGCGACAAGGTCTGCCGGAAATGCAGCTTCCGTCCGGCCTTCGGATGCGCATGGGCGATCCGCAACTCGCAGCGCTCGTCAGCGGCGAGCGCGCCCTGTTCGAAAGCCGTGCAGCTGCGTTGACGGGACAGAAGGCGCAATTGCAAAGCCGCTCGAAGCAACTCGAACGTCAGATCGATGGCCTCAAGGCGCAACAGACCGCCGAAGACCAGTCCGTGGTCCTGCTGGACGGGGATCTTGCCGATATCCAAGCGCTCTTCTCAAAAAAATTGGTGCCCAAGGAGAGACTGAGCAACGTCAGATTGGATGCCACCCGGGCGCACGGAGAGTCAGGACGACTCGCGGCGGCGGTTGCTGAGGCGCAAGGCCGAATCAGCGAGACCGAACTGCAGGTCCTTCAGCTCGATGAACAAAGGCGCAGTGAGGTCACCAGCGAACTTCGTGAAACGGAAGCCAAGCAGACCGAACTCAACGAGCGCCAGGTTGTGGCGCAAGACGAGTTGACGAAAACGAGCATCCGCGCTCCGCAATCGGGCACGATACAGGAATCCTCCATCCACACAATTGGCGGCGTGATCGCTCCTGGGGAAGTGCTCATGATGATTGTCCCCGACGCCGACAACCTCGTCGTCGATGCGTTGATCCCCCCATCGCGCATAGATGACATTCGTCCCGGTCAACGGGTGTCGATCCGGTTCCCGGCTTTCGATGCCGGCACGACGCCGGCTTGCCAAGGATCGGTCAAGCGCATTTCGGCGGACCTGATCAAGGATCAACAACACCAGCTCTCGTATTTCTCGGCACGCGTCGACGTCGAGAACAAGGCGGCCTGCCTGACCGATGCCAAGGTGCTGAAACCGGGTATGCCGGCCGAGGTTCACATCAGGACCGACGAACGCTCGGTCTGGTCTTATCTCCTGAAGCCTCTTACCGATCAGATGTCGCGGGCCTTCCGCCAATGAGGCGGCGAACTGTTGGAAGCGAGCCGCAATTATGAGCAGCTCTTGCTCTTAAGACGCGGTGAACGTCCTCCGCCCAACGCGTAGTATGGCACGCGCCGCCCGCTCCGCCGTCACGGGAATCTTGGTCTCAACGCTCTCCTGCGGCCGGCGGACATCCAGTTGGATCTGATCGGATGCCCGGTGCAGCGAAAGCTGTGAAAAATTGGTGGTTCAGCTTGTCGGTCTCGGCCTCCTTGGTGAGGGCAGCCAACCTTCGGCAACCTGCCTTTCACCGCGTCGCTCCATTGGAGCCTGAATCTATCGATCTCATTCGAGGACTCGCTATTTGCCTTGATGTAAGCTCCAGTCGCGACTGGAGGCTCTGGATTTCAGAACGCAATCCTCGGATTGACGCGGACGGCCTTCGCTCTCCGCATCCTTGCCCCTCCATGATGCGGGCGGCAGCGCTGGCTCCGGTTGTCTGAACAGTTTCCCCCAAATGATAAGTGGCGTTCCGCCGGATTTCGATCATTCGATTGCGCTGGTGTCGTGTGTGACGCCGGGAGGGCGATAGACCGACCGTAGTCGCATCCACACCCGGCGGCGGAAATTCATGCCGCCGCCATGATGTCATCGGACCAAAGTCTGCCTCGTGTCCGGCATGCGCCGGTCAAGGCTGAAATAGGGGCGCGGTCGACTATAAAAATCCAGGTATCGGCCACGAGAAGGCGCGCGATAGCGACGCCGTCCTCGGCATTCAGATAGACTTCTTCACACTTGTCCAATTTCCAGATGCGCTCGACGAAGACATTGTCGCGCCATGCGCCCCTGCCATCCATGCTGATCGCTATTTCGTTGGGATCAGGACATCGGCGAAGAGCTCGCTGGTGGCTGCCCTGATCGGTGTCGCAAATGCCGGGCGCGCTACATTTTGTCAGGGCGTTGTTCAGCGCTTCGAGACAGAAGCCCGCTTCCATCGTAATCGACACGCGATAGCTGAGCACGCGCTGGCTGAACCAGTGGACGACGGCGGCCAGACGGACAAAGTCGCGCGCCAGCGAGATAAAGGTGATGTCCATCGCTAGATCTGGTTCGGACGATCGACCTTCAGAGCGGGGGAGATAGGGATAGATTGTTGCCTGGCGCGGGTTTCGAGGTGTTCGGTCGGCGATAGATCGCCTCGACGCCCATGCGCTTCATCAGCGACGCCCTCGCGGTTGGGAAATGTCGCGCACCCGCGAACGGGTATCTAGCTGCAGTTCATCGATGCGGCGCACCAGCGCGAGGTCCTTGGCTGACACCGGCCGCGCCTAGTGTGGGAAGGTCGTGGTTGCGGTCGATTATCGCTTTACGCTCAGCATGCCGGCCTTGATAAGCGCGCATTCCAAAAAACAATTCTCCAGTGCCAGCTCTCCGATCTTGGCGTGAAGGGCCTTCAAATCCACCGATGGCGCCTCGGCGCTCGCAACGCTCGAGCCGAAGACGCCGGCGGTGCCGTCAAGGAGTTGCGCCTTCCAGGCTGTGATTTGGTTCGGGTGAACATCGAAAAGCTTAGCGAACTCGGCCAGCGTCTTTTCGCCCTTGATGGCAGTCAGAGCCACCTTGGCCTTGAAAGCCGGTGTGTGGTCGCGTCGCGTGCGCTTCGTCATGGTCTCTCTTGATTCGCGGCAACCACGTTGCCGGTTTCCAGATTCGCAAAGCCAGCTCTGTCCCCATGACTTTCGCGTCCCCAGACAGATCAAGCGGCCCGACAGCTCTGGGTTGGGGCATCAGGCGGCCGGGCCTAACCGGCTGTTGGGGATGTGTCGTGGTTGCCGGCTGAGTCAAACTGCGCCTCGGCTGGCGGTCGCGCATCATTCAAACGAACACTCTTCGCCGGGGCGGGCTGCCTCAGCGATTGCGCAGGCCTGCTGCCTGGAGCTGCGCCCTCTCGGCCTCTTCGGATTTCAAAGCGCGACATTTCAGTTCCGATTAAGTCGGCCGGCTCCTCCAAACGAACGATCAGCCCGCAATCAAGGATGGGTAATGTGGTTTTCGGCAATAAGCCCGGATTATGCTGGCTATTGGGGACGAGGCCATGTGCGGTATTGTTGGAATCGTCGGCCATTCGCAGGTTGCGCCGCTCATCGTCGATGCGCTGAAGCGGCTGGAATATCGCGGGTATGACTCGGCCGGCGTCGCCACTATCGAGCATGGTGAGCTTGGCCGCCGCCGCGCCGGAGGCAAGCTGATCAATCTCGAGCGCCGGCTCAAGGACGATCCACTCGCCGGCACGATCGGCATCGGTCACACACGCTGGGCGACGCATGGCGTGCCCAACGAGACCAATGCGCATCCGCATTTTTCCGACGGCGTCGCCATCGTCCACAACGGCATCATCGAGAATTTCGCCGAACTGCGCGACGAGCTGATCCGCGACGGGTATTCTTTCTCATCGCAGACCGACACCGAAGTTGTGGCGCATCTGGTGGCGCGCGAACTGGCCAAGGGGCTGAAGCCGGTCGAGGCCGCGCACCAGGCGCTGAAGCGGCTGGAAGGCGCCTTCGCGCTGGCCATCATGTTCAAGGGCGACGAGGACCTGATCGTCGGTGCCCGCAATGGCCCGCCTTTGGCCGTCGGCCATGGCGATGGCGAGATGTTCCTGGGCTCCGACGCCATCGCGCTCGCCCCGTTCACCAATTCGATCACTTATCTCGAAGATGGCGACTGGGCGGTGGTGCGCCGCAACGGTGTTGAGATCTTCGATATCGACGGCAAAAAGGTCGACCGCAAGCGCCAGCAGTCGCTGTCGACCAGCTTCATGGTCGACAAGGGCAACCGGCGCCATTTCATGGAAAAGGAAATCCATGAGCAGCCCGAGGTGATCTCGCACACGCTGGCGAATTATCTGGATTTTGTCGGCGGCGTCTCCAAGCCGCTCGACCTGCCTTTCGATTTCGCAGAGATCAACCGGCTGGCGATTTCGGCCTGCGGTACGGCGTATCTCGCAGGCCTGATCGGCAAATACTGGTTCGAGCGCTACGCGCGGCTGCCGGTCGACATCGATGTCGCCTCCGAATTCCGCTACCGTGAAATGCCGTTGTCGAAGAATGATGCGGCCTTCTTCATCTCGCAATCGGGCGAGACCGCTGACACGCTGGCCTCGCTGCGCTACTGCCGCAAGGCGGGAATGAAGATCGGCGCGATCGTCAACGTGCGCGAATCGACCATGGCGCGCGAATCCGACGTGGTGCTGCCGACGCTGGCCGGGCCGGAGATCGGCGTTGCCTCCACCAAGGCCTTTACCTGTCAGCTTTCGGTCCTGGCATCGCTTGCGGTGCGCGCCGGCGTAGCCCGTGGCACGATCTCGAAGGAAGAGGAAAAGGCGCTGGTGCGCGCGCTTTCGGAAGCGCCGCGCTATGCCAACCAGGTGCTTAAGCTCGAAGAGCAGATCGAACGGATCGCGCGCGAACTCTCGCGCTACAAGGACGTGCTCTATCTCGGCCGCGACACCAATTTCCCGCTGGCCATGGAAGGCGCGTTGAAGCTCAAGGAAATCTCCTACATCCATGCCGAGGGCTATGCCGCGGGCGAGCTGAAGCATGGCCCGATCGCACTGATCGACGAGAACATGCCCGTCATCGTCATCGCGCCGCACGACCGTATTTTCGAAAAGACCGTGTCGAACATGCAGGAAGTGGCGGCGCGTGGCGGCAAGATCATCCTGATCACCGACAGCAAGGGTGCGGCGCTGACCAGCGTCAAGACGATGGAGACGATCGTGCTGCCCGACGTGCCGGAAATCATATCGCCGATCATCTACGCGTTGCCGATCCAGATGCTGGCCTACTTCACCGCCGTGTTCATGGGCACCGACGTCGACCAGCCGCGCAATCTGGCGAAATCGGTGACGGTGGAGTAGGTTTTGCGTCGCAAATTGGGAGATAGGGCCGCATGACATCCGCAGTCCAGTTCATCCTGGAGCATTCCTGCTTCAAGAATATCTCGTCCCGCTCGGCATGAGTGCCGGCGCGCTGGTGAAGCTCAATCTTCCAGGCACTCGTATCGAACGCATCAAGGGCTTTACCGCCATGTTGGGGGTTCCCCGCCGGGCCACCAAGGTCGCCGCATAATTGATCAGAAGGCGCCTGCGTTTCGGCTCGGCAGAACACTCATTGGGAGAGAAAGATGAAAACCCGCGCCGCTGTCGCTGCCGGAAAGCCGCTGGAGATCATGGAGGTCGACCGCGACGGTCCGCGCGAGGGCGAGGTGCTGGTGGAGATCAAGGCGATCGGCATCTGCCACACCGACGAATTCACGATGTCGGTCGCCGATCTCGAAGGCCTGTTTCCGGCGATCCTCGGCCATGAGGGCGCCAGCTTCGTTGTCGGCAAGGTGTCACCATGGTCAAGAAGGGCGATCACGCCATCCCGCTCCACACGCCCGAATGCCGGCAGTGCAGGTCGTGAAAAATGAACAATAAGCAGCGATTGTCGTCAGCGTAAAGTCAACAAGATGATCCTCGGTTCTGCTAGCCAGGAGAAGCAGAGCCCAGCCACGGTGAGACCGAACGCCGCAGACAACCATCCAGCAATAGCGGCCGTATGAATGTCTGAACCCTGGCGTCCGACAAAAAAACGGCAAAAGTGAATGCCGCCGTTCCATCATTGAGAATCAGCCTGAATGACCGAGATGCTGAAGTGTTCGGGCGCCGGCGTACGAAAGTCTCATGAAGGGACCCGCGGACCGCAGACGATTGCCTATGGGCATGGCCCGGCGCTCGTTGCCCTGGCTACTAGCTCCGGCGGCAGCCACTTCTCTCCGCGTGCGACCTGCCGCATGCAGTCCAAGAGTACTTCGGTGGCATACTCCTTTAAGAGGATGCCCCACACCCCCATTGAAATTGCGTCCGCGATCTGGCGGCCTGTTAGAGAGGCGGTGAGGAAAATTACCTTCACCGGTAACCGCTCCTGAAGAACGGTTCGCTGAATCGCCAGCCCGCCAACATTCGGCATGGAGACATCAAGCACGGCCAGATCGGGTCGGAGATCGCTAATGAGCGATAACGCTTGCACCCCGCTCGCCGTTGCTGCCAGCACATTGAAATCCGGCGCGGCTTTCAGCACACCCTGCAATCCGCGAAGCAGCAAAGGATGATCGTCAGCGAGGACAACCGAATACATTGTCGCGCTACCTGGCCCGGGGCAATGCAATGCGCAGGCCAGTCCCGGCGACACACCGCAAGCTGTCAGGTTACCCTTGAGTTCGCTAACCCGCGCGTACAGCGTCTGAGTAACAAAGCCAAAAACGGGGCTTGCCATGCGAACTCCTTTTCGCGCGATCCTTGCATCGCGATCGGCGGAGCCACACAACAGTCAACGCGGGGCGCAACCATGATCGCTACAATCGGCTCGCAGCGCGAACCGCTGTGTCGCGAACGAGCCACGATCCATTTCGAGGAACCGGACAAGAAAGAATAAGAGACCAACGGGGCGATTGCACCGTACCAATAGGTGGTAGTCCAGCTATTTCAGCACGTCCAATCTGCTAGGCCATGAACTCATAAACCCGGGCAGGCGAGCTAGGAGGGCTGCGGTTTGCCGGCTACCGGCTTTGGGATGAGATGTGGTCGATCACGCCGCTTCCTTCCACATAGTGGATCATGCCCGCTGCGGCGGTTTCGATCATGACGCCGGATGACAGAGTGCCGCCGCCGAGCATTTCGGTCGTAGGCATGTCCCAAGTGTCATAGCCTACTGCAAACTCGCGGGTATCAAAATCGCAGACAATCAAGCCTCTCATGCCATCGGCGACTACCTCGTCGCCAACTTTCATCTTCTGCCCCGTCGCGTATTGCATCTTGCTACCTCTTCACAGGTCCGTATGCAGCGACTGGCATAATGTCCGCGTCGACCGTGCTCGCGCAAGTATGGAGCTTTCATGTTCCGCCAGTTTGTGATTCAGACTGCCCATGCGCCGATACGATCTGACCGACTTCGAGTGGCATGTGATCGAGCCGCTCTTGCCCAACGGGCCGAGAGGCGTGCCGTGCTACAACCGCTTCGTGCGATGACGAAAAGCAGATCTGTGGGACCGGCTGATGGACGCCGTTACGGCCGCGCATGACGGCGACATCCAGATGATCGACAGCACATCTGTCGCCGCCACCACTGCAACTCAAATGGCTGTATGCGCTATGGCCGGGTAGCGCCACAACTGGCAAGGCAGGAGCTGCAGGGGTTCCAACGCCTCAGCAAGTCCCGCGATCCCTAGGGGCGCCGCGCCGCGGCCGTGAATGGGGCGGCGGGGTTCTACCCTATTGCCGGCGGCTCAAAGGCTGCGTCAGCTCCAGACGCTCGGAAGAAGTGCGGTTGTGTTCCACTGCTTGCGCTCGAGTGTCGAATGGAATCGCCACCGTGCTGCCATCGACTATGGCGACAGCCAGGAAGGGGAGCCCGCTCACCGGAGGCGAATAGACAGTATACGTCGGACTTTTCATTAGGTGATGCTAACATAATGATAGCGGGTGATCAATCTTTGGCGTCCGGGATGCCGATCACCCGGTGCCCGGGGGGTGGGCAAGGTGTGAACGGCACCGCGCCGGGATCAATGGATCGGGACGGCGCCGTCCAAGAGGCCTGCGGCTGGTTAACCTCGTCGATTGCCCTAGCTCTCTGGTTGGAGAGGAGACTGGATATGGCAATTTATGGTCTGAGGGTGATCAGCTTCATCTTCGTCGCATTGGCCTTTGTCCCGGCCGCAGCGCACTTCTTCTCGATGTTCAACAAGATGAAGCTCGACGGGACGAGCTATCTGGCCGCGCAACGCGCCTATGATGGCTGGAGCCTGTTCGGCATCGTCGTGCTCGGGGCATTGCTCTCCACAGCCGCCCTGGCAGTCTTGCTTTACCGGTCAGGTGGGGCTTTCGGCCTTGTTGTCCTTGCCTTCATCAGCATCGGTGCCACCCAACTTGCCTTCTGGACGCTGACCTATCCGATCAACCAGGCAACCCGGAACTGGACCGTTCTGCCCGAAAACTGGGAGCTGCTGCGGCGCCAGTGGGAATATTCGCACGCCATCGCCGCCGGCCTCAATGCCTTGGCGTTGCTGGTGCTTTTCATATCAGCGCTTCGCGCAGCGGTGCGTTGAACGACCACGTCTTCACCAGCGCATAACGCAGTCCATCAGTGCATAGGCTCGCGGACCAACTGGAACTTTCTGATTTCGGCGTGCTGATCGATCAATGCAAGCAAATCCGTTGCGGGCCGCTACGGTCCGGCCGGGTCCAGCCAATTTCGAAGGAAAACACCGCGTCGTCGCGATCCGGGCCACGTTCAAGCCCGACCAACCGCGCCCGGTAGCCGAGCGGCTTGACGATTTCGGGTAGATCGTCCGCCTTTCCATCCTTGCATGCGACATCCAGTTCAGCACGATGGTCGCGTGGAATACGCACGTCGATCCATTTCAAAACGAGAACCGTCAACAAGGTCAGCAGCGTTCTGGCTGCGCCTAATCCGTATTGACCACCACCGAATGCCAAGCCGATCGCCGTCATTACCCACAAAGTCGCGGCCGTGGTGACCCCACTGACAAGGTTGCCACGACGAAGGATGGCGCCGCCGCCGATGAAGCCGACGCCGGTCAGCACGCCAAGCCGAAAGCGCAACACATCCATCGAGGCAAAGGAGTCGGGGCTCTTGCCGCCAACTCCCAGCAAAGTATTTGCCTGGACCATCGTGAGGGCGGCGGCCAGTCCGACGAGGATAGTCGTTCTGCCGAATGACCGCGCGCTTCGCGATCAAGTCCTATCATCGCAGCGGCAAGCACAGTCAAAACCAACCGCGCCGCGATATCTTGCCAGTCTGGATTTAGAGGCATTGGACGGAACCGAATTGGAAGGTCGATTGTCGTGCAATCCAATTCTGGGGCGCGCGTTAGGTTCCCGAGCCGTGTCGGGGCGCTCTCGCAACGGCGGTAGCAAATTGAAATCCGCAGTACTAGCGGCGCGGGCGGCGCAACGGGATGCGCACGACGTTCTCCGATCCTGGCAGATCAAAGGCCATGGCTAGTTGGCGTACGGCGGCCATCTCCACGATCAGTTCTTCGATCGAAAGATCCGGCAGACCGGTCTTCACCCTCTGCCGCACCCGGATCGCAAGCTCATGAACCCGCACCGGGACGAAAAGCGGGCTGTCGTCCAGCAGCTTGCCGATTTCGATCACCACATCGGCATCAATGTCTTTTGGCAATTCCCGCATGGGCGTCACCTTGTTTTCGGGCAACAGCCCAAGCATTGCCCAGGCAATGGGATCGGAGAGGAACATGCCGGGGCCCCGATCGATGGCCAGATTCATAAATCCGCCGGCGTCGGTGTGTCACGAAGAAATGTCGGTACGGAAAATACCAAGCGGGTTCTTCGCGCAATCCACAAGCGCCTTGCCCAAGATCGCGGCTTCGGCAGCGGCCGAAGGGAACAAAAAATATCATCTGGAATTGAGACTGATGGATCGGAGGATCGAGTCATGGACAGCAGGGAAGAGCGCATAAAACGGCGAGCCTATGAAATCTGGGAGCGAGAGGGCCGACCGACCGGACGAGAGCAGGAACACTGGGACCAGGCCGTGCAGGAAATAGAGGCGGAAGGCCCGGAGGCGGAACACGAAGCGGCCGGTCCAGTGGTGGGAGTTGGCTCGAAAAGCACCAGCGGCTGAAGACCAAGCCAGGCAACCAATACGCCTGAGCTTCGTTGGTCGATATCAACCAGAGGAGGCCTCGACAATGAAAACCTTGTCATTGCTGATCTTGGTCGCTGGTCTCACGCTTGCTGGTTGCGACAACAACACCGAGCCGATGAAAGCCAACGCCGACGCGGTCAACAAGAACCCACAGGTCGATCAGGATGTCAGGCCGCAGTCCACGACCGGCGGTGATCAGCCAGCTACCGTGCCTGCGAGCAAATGACCTTCGATCTCTTAACGCCTGTTGGCAAGGAGAACCAATATGCAAGCTTCAGTCGCAACTGCAACACGCCACCCGCGCCAACTGACCATAGAGCCGTTTGCCGGCACAGTGACCGTGCGATTTTCAGACGCCATAGTCGCAGCCACGGACCGAGCCAAGGTGCTGCGGGAAGAGGGATGTGAGCCTGTCTTCTACATCCCTTTCGAAGATATCTATTTCGACCTTTTCGAAAAGACCGACACCACGAGCGAAAGCCCGATGAAAGGCACCGCCAGCTACTGGCGCGTCCATGCCGTAGGAAGCTCGGCCGACGATTTCATGTGGGCATATGAAACTCCCGACACTGCGGCGAGGGCAATCGCGGGTCACGGCGCGTTCGATCCTGAAAAGGCGCGCATTGATGTCGAGCCGTCGGAAGACAAGCGGCATACGCCCCACGTCTTGGAGTAGATCGCTCGTGCGCACACCGGGCCGGGCTGAGGCTTCGGGTATGCTAGCGGCGCGGAAACTCCTCATCAAGAATGCGTAGTGCCTCTTCGTATTTGACAGTCGATGCCCCAACTTGTCGCGCCTGCCAGACATTGTCTTCCAGATCCGCACGCTTCACCGGCAGAGCCAATGGGTTCGATGCGGCTCGTCGCACGAAGGCGAAATATTCCTCGCCATCTCTGCGCGACATGGCGTCGACAGCAGAAGCGACCGTCGGACCGAAGCCCGCTTCCTCGAGCTTGGTCCGCGTCCAGCCATCGCCCTTTTCCAGCACGTCATGGAGATAGGCGACGACCTTCTGATCCATGGTCTCGACTGCATCAACGACACGCCGGCAATGCTCGATGTAAGGCTGCCCGGTCTTGTCGCGTTGCGACGCATGGACCTCTTCCGCGATCTTGGCCGCGCGGTAAAAGATGCTCATCTGGCTTCCTCTTCAGGCAATGGTTTCACCATCGCTCCTCGGTATCGCGGTGCGGCAGGTCTATTCCACAGCAAACCCAGGCAAGTCGCTGCCCCGACCCATAGTTGTAGCGCGGCTCCAGGTGGGCCGGATCGTCGAACGTCCCAACATGCAGCGCGATCTCGCCGGGCGATGCGTCATAGAAAAGGCTGAGCGGCGATCCGCAGGTGGAGCAGAAACCCCTCTGGGCGATCGGCGAGGACCTGCGATAGGTTGGCGTCGCATTGATCCAGACGACGCTGTGAGAAGGAACCCAGGCCAGGACCGCGAAGGCGCTGCCGGTCGCTCGCCGGCACATGTCGCAATGGCAGTAATGCACTCTCGGTTCGCCTCCAACGCGAAAGCGGACCGTGCCGCAGAGACATCCTCCGCTCAGTTCCATGTTGGTGTCCCGGCTGATTTACGGCCCCCGTCGCGTGGTTTCATGCGAGTAGCTCCATTCGTCTCAGCGGAAACGCCACGCATTTGCGTCGGTTCCTGGTGCCATCTCAGGAACCAGTCCCGGACACCTGGCGTTGCGTGTCTTTGCTAGGAAGCTGTCGTGGACACATACTGCCGGTTGGAGACGCGCTGATGTCGATGCCAGGCTTGGCCTATGGTCCCCTTGGCGATCGATGCATGCATGTCTGCGTGGATATGCAGAGGCTGTTTGCCGAGCCGTCTCAATGGGCAACACCCTGGATCACCCGTGTCCTCCCACAAATCGAAAGACTGGTCGAAAGACGCGCACCGCAGACGGTCTTTACGCGGTTCCTGCCCGCCCGAAAGGCGGGGCAGGGCGTCGGCACGTGGAAGCGCTACTACGAGCGCTGGGCTTCGATGACGATCGAGACGATCGGACCCGAAATGGCCGAACTGTTGCCGTCATTGGCCAATTATTGCCCGCCAGCCGCAATCATCGACAAGCACATCTACTCGCCCTGGTTCGAAGGGAGCCTCAGAGCTCTTCTGATGGCACGCGATATCGATACACTGGTCATCACGGGTGGCGAAACAGATGTATGCGTTCTGGCCACGGTGCTCGGGGCCATCGACTTCGGCTATCGCGTGGTTCTGGTCACGGACGCGCTGTGCAGCTCTTCCGACGCAACCCACGACGCGCTGCTGACCGTCTATCATCAGCGGTTTGCGCAGCAGGTCGAGACAGTCGAGATGGAGACGGTTCTCTCGAGCTGGACGTGAACCCGCACTGCCGACCGCTCCTTGAAGCTCAAGCGTCCAGGTTGATCAGCGCAACCCCGAGTTCCGGACGCTTGCTGCGGCGTAGATGGCCTGGGGCTTCCACCAGCGTGACTTCCAGCGTTGGCCGAACGATGCCTTCAAGAAGGTGCCCACCTCTTGTGCTTCCGTCGCTCAATCCGAGCACCGCATGGACATGCACGCTGGGCTTGCCATCGTCGCCCAGCGCGATATCGCCGATCGCGCTCAGCACTTCGCATTGTTCGTCGATCGGAATCTTGCGGTAGGTCTTCGCTTTCAGGTCAAACCAGCCGACGGTCGCTCGCTCGAACGCACCGATGGCGGTCAAGGAAGCGCTGCCGATCTTCTGGTCGACCGCGAAGGCGGTAAGCCCGCCGAATGCTTCTTCTCCGGGGTCCAGCACCACGACGAATGTCCTTTGTCCGCTGACCTCGTTGACGAGTTGGGATTTCATGCTGATGCTCCGAGGGTCCCAGTCAATGGGCGCGGTGTTCGGCGTTTCGTTTGCGGGTTGCCGCGGCCTTCTTGGCCGATTCCGATCGGCTTGCAGATGAGCGTGACGCCGAGGCCTTGCCGCCGATTCTGCCGCCCTTGTGTGCCGCCGGATTGCCTGTGTGCTCGCCGCGTCCGGAGCCGCCTTCCTTCTTGCCGCCGCCATCATCCTTGT
>NZ_RZQG01000359.1:0-5712 GCF_003998635.1 Mesorhizobium sp. M7D.F.Ca.US.004.03.1.1 | reverse complement strand
GGTTACGATCATGCGGCCCTCGATGCCGGTCTTGGCCTTGGCGCGGGCCATGCCCTCGCCGAGCGCGTCGGTATAGGCCTTGGGCGACAACCCGGCCTTTCTGGCATGGTCCGGCGACGTGAAGACCTCGGAATAGATCGCCCCGTCGCGGGCGAGACTGGTCAGATAATGGTCGGCCAGCCGCGCGTAATCCTCCTCGGTCCGGAACAGGTCGGCGGAAAAATCGTAAGCGGCAAGGAACGATGTGAAATCGTGCCAGACGAAGGAACCGTTCTGGATATAGGGCGAGGTATCCTTGCCGTATTTCTGCGCCTGGCGGATGACGAGTTCGGGCGCCGCTGCCCCTTCAATGTGGCAGTGCAGTTCCGCTTTCAAAGGCATTCAATCATCCCGTCGGTCTGTCCAGGTCTTGAAAACCCGCCACCTGGAAGCGCGGCTGAACACCGCGCCTTAAACAATAGCGCCCGCACCATCGATCGGCTATGGTCCCGCCGGTTTTATGACGGATCAAAAAAATGTCAGTTGAGAGAACCACGGCCGCGGGCGGCATGGAAACCTCCTATGGTTTCAAGCGTGTAGGGGCTGGCGACAAGCAGTCCCTGGTCAACGATGTTTTCCACAAGGTCGCGAACCGCTACGACCTGATGAACGATCTGATGTCGGCTGGCCTGCACCGGCTGTGGAAGGATGCCATGGTGACATGGCTCAACCCGCCGAAACGGGCGGGCTGGAAGGTGCTCGACGTTGCCGGAGGCACCGGCGACATCGCCTTCCGCATCGTCGATGCCAGCCACGGCAACGCCCATGCCACCGTGCTCGACATCAATGGCTCGATGCTGGCCGTCGGCCGCGACCGGGCCGAAAAGAAAGGCCTGTCTGGCAACACCGATTTCGTCGAGGCCAATGCCGAGGAACTGCCCTTCGCTGATGCCACATTCGACGCCTACACCATCGCTTTCGGCATCCGCAACGTGCCGCGCATCGATGTCGCGCTCGCAGAAGCGTTTCGCGTGCTGAAGCCGGGCGGGCGCTTCCTGTGCCTGGAATTTTCCGAAGTCGAGATGCCGCTGCTCGACAAGGCCTATGAGGCCTGGTCGTTCAATGCGATTCCGAAGATCGGCAAGATGGTCACCGGCGACGGTGAGCCCTATTCCTATCTGGTCGAATCGATCGCCAGGTTTCCCAACCAGCAGAATTTCGCGACGATGATTTCCCGCGCCGGCTTCGATCGCGTTTCCTTCCGCAATTATTCCGGCGGTATTGCCGCGCTTCATTCGGGCTGGAAGCTTTGAGGCTGGCTCGCATTTCTCACACGCGATGTGGTCTGTGCCGGTTCAACGAGCCGGCAGGACGGGCGCGGCCATGAGCACGGTCAGCGCTGGATTTCGGCTCGTAAGGGCCGGCTGGGTGCTGGTTCGCGAGGGCGTCGTCGCCGCCTTGCCGGGCGAGGAGCTGTCAGGCCTGCCGAAGTTCGGCTGGCGGCTGGCACGGCTGTTCACCCGCCGCCGCGCGCTTGCCTATGAGCGCAGCGACCGGCTGGCCAAGGCGGTCGTCCGGCTCGGTCCATCCTACGTCAAGCTCGGCCAGTTCCTGGCGACACGGCCCGACGTCGTCGGCAACGACATGGCGCTCGATCTCGCTATGTTGCAAGACAAGATGCACACCTTCCCCAGGGCTGAAGCCATCGCGGCTATCGAGGCTTCGCTCGGGCGCAAGGTCGCCGATCTCTACGCGCAATTCGGCGATCCGGTCGCAGCCGCCTCCATCGCCCAGGTCCATGCCGCCGACACCATCCATGACGGCGTTGCCACCAAGATGGCGGTCAAGGTGATCCGGCCCGGCGTGCGCCGCCGCTTCTTCCAGGATCTCGAAAGCTATTTCCTCGCCGCCCGCCTGCAGGAAAAATACATCCCGTCGTCGCGCCGGCTGCGGCCGGTCGAGGTCACCGAGACGCTGGCACAGACCACCAAGATCGAAATGGATCTGAGGCTCGAGGCGGCCGCCCTTTCGGAACTGGGCGAAAACACCAAAGACGATCCCGGCTTTCGCGTGCCATCCGTCGACTGGGAGCGCACCGGCCGCGACGTGCTGACCATGGAATGGGTCGACGGCGTCAAGATGAACGACATTGCCGGTCTCGAAGCCGCCGGCCACGATCTGAAGGCGATCGCCGCCAACCTCATCCAGTCGTTCCTGCGCCACACGCTGCGCGACGGCTTCTTCCACGCCGACATGCACCCGGGCAACCTCTTCGTCGAGGCAAACGGCACCATCGTCGCCGTCGATCTCGGCATCGCCGGCAGGCTCGGCAAGAAGGAGCGCCGCTTCCTCGCCGAAATCCTCTACGGTTTCATCACGCGCGACTATCTGCGCGTCGCCGAGGTGCATTTCGAGGCCGGCTATGTGCCGCGCCAGCACAATGTCGCGGCCTTCGCGCAGGCGATCCGGGCGATCGGCGAGCCGATCCACGGCCAGCCGGCCGAGACCATTTCGATGGCCAAGCTTTTGACCCTGCTGTTCGAAGTGACCGAACTCTTCGACATGGCGACGCGGCCGGAGCTGATTCTGCTGCAGAAGACCATGGTGGTGGTCGAGGGCGTGGCGCGCACGCTCGACCCGGCTTTCAATATGTGGAAGACCGCCGAACCGGTGGTCGGCGGCTGGATTGCCGGCAACCTTGGTCCACGTGGCATGATGATCGATGCGCGCGACGGCGCCAAGGCGCTGCTGACGCTGGCCCGCCAGGTACCCGAGCTTGCGGCGCGCACCGACCGGCTGTCGCGCGAGATCGACCTGATGGCCGAGCACGGCCTGCGCTTCGACGAGACAACCGCGCGCGCCATCGGCAAGGCCGAGGCGCGCTACAGCCGCTCCGGCCGCCTGGCACTGTGGGTGATCGCGCTGACGCTCGTCTATATCGCCTGGAAGATCATCTAGCGGTCTGGAACGGCTTGTCCCAAAGTGATTGCATTGCTATCATTGCATTCGGCAATGTTGAGCAGAGTGCAATCATATGGCCAGCATCACCATTCGCAATCTTGACGACGAGGTCAAGGATCTGCTGCGCCAGCTCGCAGCGGAGAACGACCGCTCGATGGAAGAGCAGGCGCGGGTGATGATCCGTGCTGCCGTCGAAGGCCAGCTTGGTTCGGCCGGCCGCATTGATCAGATCGAACAGACCTTGCGCGAACTTGCGAGCGCACGCGGCCTAGCCCCAGTTGTCGCGGGGAAAATCATGCCGCGCGGCCTCTCCAGCAAGCGCATCCTGCTCATCATCGGCGGCGGCATCGCCGCCTACAAGGCGCTTGATCTAATCCGCCGGCTGCGCGAGCGTGGGGCTGCGGTTCGGGTGGTCATGACATCGGCCGCGCAGGAATTCGTTACCACGCTGTCGGTTGGCGCGCTCTCCGCAGACCATGTCTTTACCGACCTGTTCGACCGCAATGATGAGCACGATGTCGGCCATATTAGGCTGTCGCGCGAGGCCGATCTGCTGGTGGTGGCGCCCGCCACCGCCGACCTGATGGCCAAGCTCGCCAACGGCCACGCCAACGATCTGGCCTCCACCGTGCTTGTCGCCACCGACAAGCCGGTGTTGATGGCGCCGGCCATGAATCCCAGAATGTGGGCGCATCCAGCCACCCGCCGCAACCGCGCGACGCTACAAAAGGACGGCATCGCCTTTGTCGGTCCGGCCAGGGGT
This sequence comes from Mesorhizobium sp. M7D.F.Ca.US.004.03.1.1, assembly GCF_003998635.1. Lineage (NCBI taxonomy): Bacteria > Pseudomonadati > Pseudomonadota > Alphaproteobacteria > Hyphomicrobiales > Phyllobacteriaceae > Mesorhizobium > Mesorhizobium sp. M7D.F.Ca.US.004.03.1.1. The sequence continues at coordinate 2,009 of NZ_RZQG01000359.1, read as the reverse complement.
GAGATGGCGGAAAGCAATGAGGCGGGCGAAGGCCGCATGGCCGAGCCGCTGGAGATCGTCGCCGCCATCGAGGCGCTGCTCGATGTCGGCCCCAGGCCGCTGTCGGGGCGCAAGATCATCGTCACCTCCGGCCCGACGCATGAGCCGATCGACCCGGTGCGCTACATCGCCAACCGTTCCTCCGGCAAGCAGGGCCATGCCATCGCGGCAGCACTGGCCAGGCTCGGCGCCGATGTGCACCTCGTCTCCGGTCCTGTCGGCATCGCCGATCCCGCCGGGGTGAAGACCATCCATGTCGAACGTGCGCAAGAGATGCGCGATGCGGTGGAACAGCTCCTGCCCGCCGACGCGGCGGTGTTCGTCGCCGCCGTTGCCGACTGGCGTACGGAGAACTCGGCCGATGAGAAGATCAAGAAGGTCGCGGGCGAAGGGCCGCCGGTGCTGCGCATGGTCGAGAATCCCGACATCCTGGCCGGCGTCGGCCATCACAGCCAACGACCCGGGCTGGTTATCGGCTTCGCCGCCGAGACACAGGATCTTTTGCGCAACGCCGAGGCCAAGCTCAAGAAGAAAGGCGCCGATCTCATCGTTGCCAACGACGTGTCGCAGGGAAGCGGCGTCGGTCCTTCCGGCGTGATGGGCGGCGATCGCAATCGGGTGCGGATCGTGTCCAAGGCCGGCGTCGAGGAATGGCCCGAGATGAGCAAGGACGAAGTGGCGGCTCGACTCGCCGCCCTGATCGCCGAAAGGCTTAAAACGATCGTCGTTTGAGCTGAAAGACGTTCTGCCGCCAGGTTCTGCTGCAGCGACGCACTGCCCCCGCCGCGAGACGGCATCCAGGCGGCATGCTTTAAGTCCTGCAGCTCTGCATGACCTCTGCGGTCAATTGGTCAAAAGCTCGGCGGTCCGGGCAAGCGCGCCGGCGAAGCCATTGAGCGGAATGGAAAAGCTCACCGCTTGTCCGGTGTCGGCCGCGAAGGCGTCGATCTTCAGGGTGGTGCCTGATTTCAGCAGCGGCGTGACGGTCGCATCGAACGCCACCGGCACCAGACAGCCGACGACCTGGCAGGTGTTGAATGCCAGGCTGCCGTCCAGCTTCTGATCGTCGATGGTCAGGCTGACCCCCTTGGCCAGCGCCAGGCCGAACGGCAGCGCGAGCGTTCCCGTGGCATCGTCGCCGGTCTTGCTCGACAGCTCGATCGCCAGCAGGCGCTGATTGCTTTGCTTGTTGAATTGCTGATGCGACAGGCTGCAAGTCTTGGTCGTGCCCGATATCTGGCAATTGACCGTCCAGTCGCCATGGGTTTCGGACAGTGCCGACGCGCCTCCAGGCAGCTGCGGCGCATCGGCGGCGGACGGCGCCGCGACCACCTTGTCGCCCTTGGTTTGCGCCGCCACGGCCGGCACACCGACGACGCAGGCAACGCCCATCATCGCCAAGAGATATGCGTACTTCCTCATCAAGACCCCTCCCAACCCGGCTCCGCCTCGAGCCAGCTGGAAACTGACCTCGAGAGATGCGCTGATGGCGTTCTGTTTAACCGTTTCGCCGAAGGCGCCATTGTACCTGACGGACAGGCCGACGCCATTGACGCCATTCCGCTCAAGGCCGGCGCCGACCCGATAGAGCGGCGAATCGACGGCCTCCGTCAAGTGCAATGCGGGTTGCCCGGCAGATTCTCCGCCGCTGCGAAGCGACCTTCGGTGGCCGACAAGCCGATTTCGTTTCGATCGACGCTGGATATGGCACAGCCGGACAGACACCCTATATTAAGGCGAGGATTTCTTTCACCCGGGAATGAGCGGATGTCGGCGCTTCGACCATCAACGATCTTCACATCGGCAATGCTGGCCACGGCAATGCTGGTGGGGGCTTGCCTGCCCGCTTCCGCGCAGGCCCTCGATTCCGCCACCGGCAACAACGCGCTGATCCGGCAGAACGACCTGCAAATCCTGCAAAACAGGGTACAGCGGCAGCAATACCAGCAGCAACAGCAGCAGTACCGTGC
>NZ_RZQG01000358.1:0-5718 GCF_003998635.1 Mesorhizobium sp. M7D.F.Ca.US.004.03.1.1 | reverse complement strand
GCCGGCGGCCGGATCGCTTCGTTGGCGGCCGTGGCGCCGGAGAATTCGGCTTCCGCCTCGCCAAGGGCGGCAAGTGCGGCCGGATCGCTGGCCAGCCATTCTTCGATCGCTTCCAGATCCGAACCTTCCAGCGAGCCGTTCAGATAGAACGGCAGCAGCGTTTCCATTTGATCGCGGCGCGACATCTTTTCAGCGGCACTCATGGCCACCCCCTGTCGTAACCGGCGGCCTTGAGGGCTTCGCCGAGTTTCTTGCGGGCGTAGAACATCCGGGTCTTGACGGTGGCGACCGGAATGTCGAGCACCTCGCCGATCTCGCTCACGGACTGTCCGTGATAATAGGCAAGATCGATCACCACGCGATGCTCATCGGGCAAGGCGTCGACGAAGCGCCGCAAGGCGGCAGCCTTGTCTTCCTTCATGGTGACGACTTCCGGCGTGTCGGCGCTGTCGGGCACCGCGGCGGCGGCCTCGTCGTCGATCCAGTCTTCCTTCTTCTTGCGCAGCAGGGACAGCGCCTTGAAACGGGCGATGCCGAGCAGCCATGTCGAGACTTCGGAGCGTCCTTCGAAGCCTGGCGCCTGGCGCCACAATTCGAGAAACACTTCGTTGGCGATATCGTCAGCCATCATTTCCGATCCCGTCTGGCGCACCACGAAGCGGTAGACCCGCGCGTGGTGACGCATGAACAGGAGCCGCACGGCGGCACGGTCGCCCTTCGCGACCCGGTCGACGAGTGCGCGATCGGTCTCCGTCGCTGCCGTCATGGCCGGTTGAGCCGCCTGGCTCCTGTCTGCTCTGTCGCCGATCGGTCCAAAAAGGTTCATCCTCCGCCAAGGAATTTTGCGGAGGCTAACCGAAGTCATTAGGTGTTGCCAGAGGCAGGACCTTCCCTTCTCCCACAACAAGGGGAGAAGGGAAGAGCTCTGCGACCCGCTTCTCACCCCAAGAACGGCTTCGCCTTCATCGTCGCTGGCACGGGAACACCCAGCCGGCCCAGCACTGTCGGCGCCAGCTGCAGCTGGTCGAGCAGGGTGTCAGCCTGCGGACCCTTGCCGGCCCCGAAATAATACAGCGCGAAATCCTGCATCTCGTCGTCATGGCCGCCATGATGGCCACGATCGGTCTGGCCGTGGTCGGCGGTGACCATGACCTCGTAGCCGGCTTCGATCCAGCGCGGCAGGAAGGCGGCCAGCATGCCGTCCATCGCATAGACGGCATGGTCCATCTCGTGGCAGTCATGGCCGAAGCGGTGGCCCATCGAATCCAGCGTGCAGGTGTGCAGGATGCCGTAGTCGATGCCGTGGCGTTTGGTCAGCATGGTCAGGGTCGCGAACAGGTCGACGTCGCTCGGCGTCATCTGGTTGCGGGCGTTGTAGCCGGTCATGGTGTGGAAGCGGCCATGCGTGATCGGCCCGCTCGGCTCGTCGAATTCCATGTCCTCGACCAGGTCGAACGGATAGGCGCGGAAGAACTCCGACCAGTAGGAATGTGTCACCGCACCCGTCTTGCCGCCCGCCTTGCTGACTTCGGAGAAGATATCGGGCTGCGCGACGCGGAACCGGTTCTCGTTGGACAGGATGCCGTGCACCTGCGGCGAAACCCCGGTATGGATCGAGGCGTAGCAGCAGGCCGAGGTCGACGGCAGCACGGAGCGCATCTTCCAGACCCGCGCCTCGCCCGATTGCACCCAGCCTTCGAGGTTGCCCATCAGCCGGCGCCAATTGCGATAGGGCACGCCGTCGAGGATGATCAGCAAAAGCTTGGATTTGAGCGCCATGGGCGGCTCCTTGCAATTTGGCAGTTGAAACGGGAACGCCGTGTGCCGTTTGGGCACACAGCGTTCTTGATAAATGAAATCGGACGATCAGATTTCGGCTAAGCGTTGAGCCAGCACTCGCCGAGCGCGTAGCCGTCCATCATTTCGCCGATCGGGCTCTTGGCAAAGCCGCTGATCTTGTTGGTGGCGGCAGCGTCGATGAACTGGTTGAAGAAAGGCACGATCAGCCCGCCTTCGTCGCGCATCATCACCGCCATGTCGTGGTAGATCGCCTTGCGTTTGGCCTGGTCGAGTTCGCCGCGCGCGGCAAACAGCATCTTGTCGAATTCCGGCCGCTTGAACCGCGTGTCGTTCCAGTCGGCGGTTGAGACATAGCCGGTGGAGTACATCTGGTCCTGCGTGGCGCGTCCGCCCCAGTAGGAGAGCGAGAAGGGCTGCTTGTTCCAGACCTCCGACCAGTAGCCGTCGCCGGGCTCGCGCTTGATCTCGATCTTGATGCCGGCCTTGGCGCAGGACTGCTGATAGAGCTGGGCGGCATCGACGGCGCCCGGGAAGGCGACGTCCGAGGTGCGCAGCACGATCGAGCCGCTATGGCCTGACTTCTTGTAGGCCGCCGCTGCCTTCTCCGGGTCGAACTTGCGCTGTTCGATGTCGGTGGAAAACAGCGGATAGGCCTCGTTGATCGGGAAGTCGTTGCCGACCGAGCCATAGCCGCGCAGGATCTTTTCCAGCATCTCCTCGCGGTCCATGGCAAGTTTCAGCGCCATCCGCAGGTCGCTGCTGTCGAAGGGGGCTGTGTCGCAGAACATGTTGAACGGGTAATAGCCCTTGCCCGATACGTTCTCGATGGTGACGCCCGCGATGCGCTTGACCAGATCCACGACCTTGGGCTCGACGCGGTTGATCATGTGCACCTGACCACCCTGCAAGGCTGCAAGCCGTGCGGTCGCATCATTGATGACGACGATCTCGATCTGGTCGGCATGGCCGGCCTTGTCGCCTTGCCAGTAATTGGCGAAGCGCTCGCCGCCATGGCGCACGCCTGGCTGGTTGACGGTGACCTTGTAGGGGCCGGCGCTGATGCCGGCATTCGGGTTGTCCTTGCCGCCATTCGGCTGGATGACGAGATGGTAGTCGGCCATCAGATAGGGGAAGTCGGCATCGGCGTCGCCAAGCGTGACGATCACTTCCTTGCCGCTCGCCTTGACGCCCTTGATGTTCTTGAGGATGCCGAGCGCGCCCGACTTCGACTTCTCGTCGGCATGGCGCTCGATGGTGGCCGCGATGTCCTCGGCGGTGACGGTCTTGCCATTGTGGAACTCGATGCCGTCGCGCACCTTGATCGTCCAGGTCTTGGCGTCCTTGGCGGCGCCGATCTCCTCGGCGATCAGATTTGTCAGGCTGTTGTCGGGCATTAGCCGGACAAGGTATTCGCCCCACTGCTTGCCGAAGCTGTAGGTGACCTGGCTGAGGTTGAGCGCCGGGTCGAGGCTGTTGGTCGATTCGCCGCCTTGCAGGCCGGCCTTGATTGTTCCTCCCTTGACGGGTGTCTGGGCAAAAGCCTTGCCAGCCAGTGTCGTTGCCAGTGCCGCCGAGACGCCAAGGGCGGCGGTGCGGCCGAGGAAGTCGCGGCGCGATATCCGGCCCTGGCCGGCGAGCTCGGCGAGATGGTCGAGTTCAGTCTTCATGTCCTACCCCTTTTAAGAAAAAAAATTGTACGGGCGCTGCCCGTCCGCAGGACGTGTGGCGCTGTAGTGTTGCATCCGGATGACGGCCGCCGGCTCCCCTGACCCTAGCGGACCGCTGGCTTGCCAGAGCAATTCCAGGAAAAGTGTGAAACGGTTTTCCCGGGAAAAGCGCATAGCGCGCTTTCCCTTGGGAATTGCGTCAAAACAAAGAGTTAGAGCGGTTCGCCGTTTCCGTGAAACGGTGAACTGCCCTAGTTCCCCGCGCTGGCCATGCGCCGTCCCTTGATCGCCTTTTCCAGCCAGCCGATCTCCATCTCGGGGACCGATGACAAGAGAAGGTCGGTATAGGCGTCGAAGGGCGGCGCCAGCACCTGGCTCTTGGGGCCGTAGCGCACCACCTCGCCGCGATACATCACCGCGATCGAATCGGCGATCGACTTCACCGTCGCCAAGTCGTGGGTGATGAAGAGATAGGCGACGTTCTCCTCCTTCTGCAGCTCGAGCAGCAGCTCGAGGATGCCGTGAGCGACCAGCGGGTCGAGCGCCGATGTCACCTCGTCGCAGATGATCAGCTTCGGCTTGGCGGCAAGCGAGCGGGCGATGCAGACCCGCTGCTTCTGGCCGCCGGAAAGCTCGGCCGGGTAGCGGTCGGAAAAGCCCTTGCCCATCTCGATCTTGTCGAGCAGTTCGGCAACGCGCTTGTCGCGTTCGCGGCCGCGTATGCCGAAATAGAACTCCAGCGGGCGGCCGATGATGGTGCCGACGGTCTGGCGCGGATTCATTGCCACGTCGGCCATCTGATAGATCATCTGCAGCTGGCGCAGATCCTCCTTCGGTCGATCGGCCAGACGGTTTGCCAGCGGGCGCCCGTCGAAGGTGACGGTGCCCTGTTCGGGCGGCAGCAGGCCGGTGATGGCGCGCGCCAGCGTCGACTTGCCCGAGCCCGACTCGCCGACGACGGCAAGCGTCTGTCCCGGATAGATGTCGACCGACACGTTCTTCAGCACCTTGATCTGGCTGCGGCCATAGGCGGCGGTGACGTTCTTCACCGACAGGAACGGCGTCATGCCGGGCTTCTGCTCGGCATGTTCGATCTCATGCACCGACACCAGCGCGTTGGTGTATTCCTGGCGCGGCTCCTTGATGATCTGCCTTGTGCCGCCCCATTCGACCAGCCGGCCATGGCGCAACACCATGATCTCGTCCGAGACCTGGGCGACGACGGCAAGGTCGTGCGTGATATAGAGTGCCGCCACGTGGGTGTCGCGGATGGCGTCCTTGATCGCCGCCAGCACGTCGATCTGCGTCGTCACGTCGAGCGCGGTTGTCGGCTCGTCGAAGACGATCAGGTCCGGCTCGGAGCACAGCGCCATCGCCGTCATCACGCGCTGCAGCTGGCCGCCCGAGACCTGGTGCGGAAAGCGCTCGCCGATGGTTTCGGGATTTGGCAGGCTGAGCTTCTTGAACAGCGCAACGGCGCGCTTCTCGGCCTCGGCACGTGTCGCCGTGCCGTGCAGCAGCGTGGCTTCCACCACCTGGTCCATCAGCCTGTGCGCCGGATTGAAGGCGGCTGCCGCCGACTGCGCGACATAGCAGACCTCGCGGCCGCGCAATTTGCGGAAGCCATCCTTGCCGCCCTTGAGGATGTCGCGGCCATTCAGGATGACCTCGCCGCCGGTGATGCGCACGCCACCGCGGCCATAGCCCATCGACGACAGACCGATGGTCGACTTGCCGGCCCCGGATTCGCCGATCAGGCCGAGCACCTTGCCCTTCTCTAACGTCAGCGAGACATCGTGCACCAGCACGATGTTCTTCGGCGGTTCGCCGGGCGGGAAGACGGTGGCCTCGATGCGCAGATTGCGGATGTCGAGCAGCAGGCCGGGTTTCGCTTTGCTGTCGGCCATCACCCGCGTCCTCCCTTGAGGCTTGTCGTCCGGTTGAGCACCCAGTCGGCGACCAGGTTGACGGAAATCGCCAGCAGGGCGATCGCCGCCGCTGGGATGAGTGCCGCCGCGATGCCGAAGACGATGCCGTCCTTGTTTTCCTTGACCATGCCGCCCCAGTCGGCGTCCGGTGGCTGCACGCCAAGGCCGAGGAACGACAGCGTCGACAGGAACAGCACGGCGTAGATGAAGCGCAGGCCGAGTTCGGATACCAGCGGCGACAGCGCATTGGGCAGGATCTCGCGGAAGATGATCCAGGCGCTGCCTTCACCGCGCAGTTTCGCTGCCTCGACATAGTCCATGAC
>NZ_RZQG01000357.1:0-5720 GCF_003998635.1 Mesorhizobium sp. M7D.F.Ca.US.004.03.1.1 | reverse complement strand
GGGTGACGACGCCGAGATAACAGCCATACTTGCGGCCTTCCTTGGCGATGCGCGACAGCGCATGCCTGGTCGGCGCGAAGCCGAGACGCGGGTCGGCCGGCATATAGCGGTGCGCTTCTTCGCACAAAAACAGAAGCTGCAGCTTGCCTTCGCTCCACAGAGCGAGGTCGAAGGCCAGGCGCGCCAGCACCGAACAGACGGAATTGACTACTTCGGACGGCATGCCGGCCATCTCGAAGCAGGTCACCGGGCGACCATGATGCGGCACGCGGAAGATGTTGCCGATCGTCTCGTGGATAGTGTCCTCGATCAGGCGCGAGTTGAACATGAAGCGGTAGCGTGGGTCGGCAGCTGCCGATTCGATGCGCGTCTTCAGCGATCGGAGCGTCGGGCGATCGGTTTTGCTTTCGAGCATGCCCATCCGCTCATCGATCTGCTTGAGGAGGTCGGCGATACGGTAAGGCACCGGTGTATCGGCGGTCAGCGCATCGCTGCCGCGCCGCAGATAGGCGCCGGAATTCGGATTGCGGTAAAGGTTCTTGGCGGCCGGAATGAGGTCGCGCAAGGCATCGATTTCTTCGGGCTCGGTCTCACGGCCCCGAAACAGCACCTCGGCGAATTCCTCCAGCGTGAACATCCAGAACGGAAGATCCAAGGTCTTGGAATCGACCCTGACGCAGTATTCGGGCAGCGACGCCGCGAACTCATTGTGCGGATCGAGGATCAGGATGCGCAGGTCGGGCCGTGCCGCGATCGACTTGCGCAGCAGCAGCGAGACGGCGGTGGATTTGCCGACACCGGTGGTGCCGACAATGGCGAAGTGACGCGCCAGCGTATCGTCGATGGCGATGTTGGCGGCGATCGTCTCGTCCTGCGCGAGCGTGCCGATGGTGATCGAATGACGCCCGGCGAGATCATAGACCGCCTGCAGGTCGCGGGTGCGGATGCGATGCGCAACGGCGCCGATATGCGGATAGGTTGTGATGCCGCGATCGAAGACCGGTCTGGCGCCGGGCTCTGCACCATCACGCACTTCGCCGATCAGTTCGATGCTGACCTCGATCGCGTTCTGGCCCTCATTGCTCCAGGCGCGATCCGACTTGCCGATCTCGTAGACCAGGCCGACGGTTCGCGTGGATCCAAGATTGATGGAAATCATCTTGCCGACCGTCCACAGGCCGGTCACCGCGCCGTCGACATCGTCCGCATAGGCGCTGATGGTGGCACGCGCGCCGTCGCATTGCACGACATTGCCAAGGATGCGTCTGTCGTTCTGCTCGGCGTTGCGGCGCTCCTGAGATGTCGGTTCCCCAACGGAGGCTTCGCGTTCGACATACATGGACAGGCCAATCCCCATTTCCCCTGGAGTATCGACCCTACAGGAATGGGGTTAAGGCCCGATGAGGTTGGATGGTGTAGAGAGGATTAAGGAGCCCGAGAAAATTGTCGCGAGGCGGCTCTTTTCCCACATCCATATTTCGCTATAATAGATGTATGGATGATATAGCGAACGATATTTCCTCGACGATCGGCCGAAGGATACACGCCGAAAGGATCATGCGGGACTGGTCTCTGGCCGAACTTGCCGAGCGTTCTGGCGTCTCGAAGGCGATGCTGAGCACGATCGAGCGCGGCAAGACCAGTCCGACTGCGGCTCTTCTGGTGCGCATCGCGTCTGCCTTCGGCATGACGCTGTCAACCTTGATAGCGCGCGCGGAGTTGCAGGGCGGCGGACTGCTGCGCGAGGCCGACCAGCCGGTGTGGCGCGATCCCGATACCGGCTATGTCAGACGGCACCTTTCGCCGGCTTCCGACATGCCGCTCGAGCTGATCAGGGTGCAGCTGCCGGCGGGCGCCAAGGTCAGCTTCCCGGCCGCCTCCTACGCCTTCATCAAGCAGCAGATATGGCTCATTTCCGGGCGGCTCGAATTCGTCGAGGGCGATGTGGTGCACGGGCTCGAACCAGGCGATTGCCTGGCGGTTGGAGCGCCGTCGGACTGCACCTTCCATGCCCTGGAGACCGGTGCCGACTATCTCGTCGCGCTGGTCAGGGGCTGACATCATGGCGAGAAGACCAAAGCGCTCCCACAATGGGGGGCCGCCTCTCGATGAGTACAAGGGGCCGCCATGGGGCAAGGGCGATCCCTACATATTCCTTGCCTGGCAGGCCGCCCATGCCAAGGCGTGGAAGGCTCCGAGCCGCGAGGTCATGCTGCTGCGCATGGGCAGAGCCGAGCGGCTTGGCCTGACCTATGAGGAGTACACGCTCGAGATTCTGGAGCGCGGGCGGCATCTCAGGGAAGAAGACACCGAACGCATCAGCGCCATCAAGGCGGCGCGAAAGCGACGCCGCGTGCGTCATCTGGACTGACGGCAATGTGCTCGCATCTATCGCAATCACAGGACATCCTGCACATGAACTCGATCGAGATCGGAACCCTGACCCCGGCTGCTGGGATGCAGGACATGCTGGCCGAATTGCTGGTCGCGACGGTGGCGGCCGGCGGATCGGTGAGCTTCATGCATCCGCTGGCGCCGCAGGCAGCAAGGGCGTTCTGGGAGAAATCGCTGGCAGCCGCGGCGAGAGGGGAAAGGACGGTGCTTGGCGCTTGGGACGGCGAGGTCCTGGTCGGCACCGTGACCTTGCTGCTCGACTGCCCGCCCAACCAGCCGCACCGGGCCGAGATCGCCAAGCTGATGACATCAGTCGGTTGCCGGGGCCGGGGTGTGGGAACGCGCCTGATGCGGGCCGCTGAGAGCCTCGCCATCGAGAAGGGACGCACGCTGCTGGTTCTGGACACGGCGACTGAGGAGGGCGCTTCAGGCCTCTATGAGCGGTTGGGCTTCACGCTGGCCGGCGAGATACCGGACTATGCCCTGAAGCCGCATGGCGGGTTGACCGGCACGCTGATCTACTGGAAGCGGATCGGGCCAATCTCGTAGCCAGTCATGCCGACGCGGAGAGGCGCGACAGCAGCCAGTTGCGAAAATCCTGCTCGGCACCGGTCAGGCGGGCAGTCGACGCCTTGGTCAGAAAATGCCCCGATGTGCTGGAGAGTTCGAAGTCGGAAAGCCTGACCAGCGTCTTGCTGTCGAGCGCCGCATCAACCAGTGGCCGCGAGCCCAGCAACACTCCGGCGCCAGCGCTGGCCGCTTCCATGGCGGCGACGAAACTGTCGAAGCGGTGCGATCGCCTGGGGTGGCCGGCCATCCCGGCGGCGGCGAACCATTCCGCCCACATCTCGCGTGCGCCGGCAACCAGAAGCAGCGGCAGGGAGGTCCAGTCTGCGTCAGCGGCCAGGCCCGGCGCCGCCACCGGCACGAGCCGCTCGGTGGTCAGCCTGTCGGCTTCGCGGCCGGGAAAGGATCCGTTGCCGAAGCGGATGTCGAGCACGGAGCCCGGCAAGTCGTAGTCGGCAGGGCGATGGATCGTCACCAGGTCGAGCTGGACGCGCGGCGCCTTAGCCAGATCGGGCATTGCCGGAACCAGCATCAGCAAGGCAAAGGAGATCGGCGCCCGGATGGTCACGGTCTGGACGGCGCGGGGTTCGAAAAGTTCCGCGGTGCTGTTGCCGATGGTGGCGAAGGCCGACTGGATGTGAGGCAGGTAGGCCGCACCCTCCGGCGACAGCGCGACGCCGCGCGCCAGCCGCGAAAACAAACGTGTCTGCAGCCGCTCCTCGAGAAACCGGATGTGCTGGCTGACGGCCGCCTGAGTGAGGCCGAGTTCGGCTGCCGCCGCGGTGAAATTCGACAGCCGCGCCGCGGCCTCGAAACTGCGCAGCCAGTCGAGGGGAGGCAGGGGTGAGTTTGTTCGAGCCATTAGTGTACTACGGTCATTGGCCAAAAAATGATAATTTGAATTATGCCTGTCGCGCGGCCAACGTGCAATCGAAACCCTGCGGATCGGGCTGCGGGGACGCAATGGACAGGAACGGATCTCCATGCTCACCCACGCGCTGATCGGCGACGAAGGCAAAACAATCGAACTTGGCTGGAAGGACGGGTCGCGTACCCGCTTTCATGCCGTGTGGCTGCGCGACAATGCGCTCGACGACAAGACGCGCAGCGCCGGCAATGGGCAACGGCTCATCACTATCCTCGACATTCCCGCCGACACCAGGATCAGCGCGGCGTCGATCAAGGGCGATGCCCTGGAGATCAGCTTCGTGCCCGAGCAGAAAACGGTGAGTTTCCCAGCGGCATGGCTGAGCGCCAACACCTATGATCGCGGCGAGGCCCGCCGGCCCGGCTGGACAGGCGAGGGCACCGCCCGATGGACCAAGGCCACCATGCAGAATTCGGTCCCGCGCGCCGGTTATTCTGCCGCCAGCGGCGACCAAGCCGTCTTGCGGCAATGGCTGTCGGCGGTGAAAGCCTATGGCTTCGCGGTGATGGACGATCTGCCCACCGAATCCGGAGCGCTTTGCAAAGTGTCCGATCTGTTCGGCTATATCAGGGAGACCAATTACGGGCGCTGGTTCGAAGTGCGCGCCGAGGTCAATCCCAGCAATCTCGCCTACACGAATCTCGGCCTCCAGGCGCACACCGACAATCCCTATCGCGACCCGGTGCCGACACTGCAGATCCTGTCCTGTATCGAAAATACGGTTGAGGGTGGCGAGTCCAGTGTCGTTGACGGGTTTGCCGTTGCGGCCGCGCTGCAGGCTGAGAACCCCGAAGGCTTCCGGCTGTTGAGTTCATGCCCGGCGCGCTTCGAATATGCCGGCTCTTCCGGCGTTCGGTTGCAGGCAAAGCGGCCGATGATCGAGCTCGGACCCGACGGCGAGCTGATCTGCATTCGCTTCAACAACCGTTCGCTGGCGCCGACGGTCGATGTGCCGTTCGCCGACATGGAGGCTTACTACGCCGCCTATCGCCGGTTCGCAGAACTGATCGAGGATCCGTCCTTCGAAGTGACGTTCAAGCTCGAAGCGGGGCAGGCGTTCATCGTCGACAACACGCGCGTCATGCATGCCCGCAAGGCGTTTTCCGGCACCGGCAAACGCTGGCTGCAGGGTTGCTATGCCGACAAGGACGGCCTGCTGTCGACGCTCGCGGCGATCGAGCACGGGTTCAAGGAGGCGGCGGAATGAGCGGCCAGGACCTGAACGCGGACACGATCGTCGAGTTCATCGCCGACATCTTTGAGCGCCGGGGCGCGGAATCCTATCTCGGCGAACCCGTCACCATGTCGGAGCACATGCTGCAGGGCGCCTGGTTCGCCGAGCAGGACGGCGCGCTCGACGAACTGGTCGCGGCGGCCCTGCTGCACGACATCGGCCACTACACCAGCGAGTTCGGCACCTATTCGCCAGAGGATGTCGAAGACAAGCATCATGACGAGGCTGGTGGCGAGGTGCTGGCGCCGTTCTTTCCGCCTGTCATCGTCGAATGCGTCAGGCTGCATGTCGCGGCCAAGCGCTATCTCTGCGCCACCGACCCGACCTATTTCGGCAAGCTCTCGCAGGCCTCGGTGCATACGCTGTCGCTGCAAGGCGGACCGATGAGCGCCGAGGAGGTGGCCGAGTTCCGCAAGAACCCGTTCCACGAGGAAGCGGTCCGAGTCCGCATCTGGGATGAGAGCGGCAAGATCGCCAACATGAAGACGCGGACGTTTCGCGATTACGTGCCGCTGCTGCAGCGGGTTGTCAGCGACTTTCGCGATCGCGCCTGACGGCGGGCATAAGCTCGACACCTGTTCATATGCATGCTGGAGG
>NZ_RZQG01000356.1:0-5725 GCF_003998635.1 Mesorhizobium sp. M7D.F.Ca.US.004.03.1.1 | reverse complement strand
CGACAGGTCGTCGGGAATGAGATTGCCGCCGCCCGGCACCACCGGGCGTTCGCCGGTTTTGAGCTCGGCCTCGATGATCTCGGCGGAAATCTCGTCCTGCGAATAGAGTGCGGCGAGCCTGCGGACGAGGTTTTCCAGTTCGCGCACATTGCCCGGCCATGGATAGCGCTTCATCAGTTCGATGCCGCCGGGCGAGATGCGTTTGGTCTGCAGGCCTTCCATCTCGCCGAGTTTGAAGAAGTGGCGGACGAGGTCCGGCACGTCCTCGGAGCGCTCGCGCAGCGCGGGCAACCTGAGCGGCACGACGTTGAGGCGATAGAACAGATCCTCGCGGAAGAGCCCCTGGTTGATCAGCGTGCGCAGATCCTTGTTGGTGGCGGCGACGATGCGCACATCGGTCTTGATCGGCGTTCGTCCGCCAACCGTGGTGTATTCGCCCTGCTGCAACACACGTAACAGGCGCGTCTGCGCCTCCATCGGCATGTCGCCGATCTCGTCGAGGAACAATGTACCGCCTTCGGCCTGTTCGAAACGCCCTGTCGAGCGATTCTGCGCGCCGGTGAAGGCGCCCTTCTCGTGGCCGAACAGTTCCGATTCGATCAGATCGCGCGGGATCGCCGCCATGTTGATGGCAACGAACGGGCCGCCGCGACGGCGGCCATATTCATGCAAAGCGCGCGCCACCAGCTCCTTGCCGGTGCCGGATTCGCCCGAGATCATCACCGTCAGGTCGGTCTGCATCATGCGCGCCAGCATGCGGTAGATGTCCTGCATGGCGGCCGAGCGGCCGACCAGCGGCATTGCGTCGGGCTGCTCTTCCGGCCGCGCATCGATCTTCGGCCGCCGCGGCTCGGAAAGCGCCCGGTTGACGATGCTGAGCAGTTCGGTCAGGTCGAACGGCTTCGGCAGATATTCATAGGCGCCGGTTTCGGATGCGCGGATCGCCGTCATGAAGGTGTTCTGGGCGCTCATGACGATGACCGGCAGTTCAGGCCGCGCCTTCTTGATGCGCGGCAGCATGTCGAAGGCGTTTTCGTCCGGCATCACCACATCGGTGATGACCAGATCGCCCTCGCCCGCCGCCACCCAGCGCCACAGCGTCGAAGCGTTGGAGGTGACGCGCACCTCGTGACCGACGCGCGAAAGCGCTTGGTTGAGAACGGTGCGGATCGCCGCATCGTCGTCGGCGACGAGAATATTGCCGCGAACAGTCATTTGCGGTCTCCTTCACCGTCTTCATCGGCGCAGTATGGTGCTTCTTTCCAGGCCGGCATCAGGATGCGGAATGTGGTCCCACGCGGCGTCGATTCGCATTCGATGATGCCGCCATGCTCGCCAACGATCTTGGCGACCAACGCAAGACCCAACCCGGAGCCGTTCGGCTTGGTGGTGATGAACGGATCGAACAGGATCGGCAAAATATCTTCCGAGACGCCGGAGCCATTGTCGCGCACGCAGAATTCCAGCGGCAGCGATACGCGATCCTGTGTACCCGGCACGGAAACGCGGATGCCGGGCCGGAAGGCGGTCGACAGCACGATCTCGCCCTGTGGGTCGCTGCCGATTGCCTCGGCGGCGTTCTTGACCAGGTTGAGGAACACCTGGATGAGCTGGTCACGGTTGGCAAACACCGGAGGCAATGAAGGATCATAATCCTCCATTATCTTGATTCTCTTTGCAAAACCGTTTTTGGCGATGGCCTTCACATGGTCGAGCACGACATGGATGTTGACGGGATAGCGATCGATCGGCCGCTCGTCGGAAAACACCTCCATGCGGTCGACCAGCGATACGATGCGGTCCGTCTCGTCGGTGATCAGCCGCGTCAGCGCGCGATCCTCGTCGGAAGCCGACAGTTCGAGCAGCTGGGCGGCACCCCGGATGCCGGAGAGCGGGTTCTTGATCTCATGGGCAAGCATCGCCGCCAGGCCGGTGACCGAGCGTGCCGCACCGCGATGCGTCATCTGCCGGTCGATCTTGTCGGCCATCGACCGTTCCTGGAACATCACCACGACGGAGCCCGGATATTCCGGCACCGGGGCGACGTAGAGATCGACGACCTTCTCGATGCCCAGGCGCGGCGACGACACGTCGACGCGGTACTCGTTGACCGGGGCCCGACGCTCGCGCACCTGATCGACCAGCGTCAGCAGCGGGCTGCCGAAGGGAATGAGCTTGGACAGCGTGTTGCGCGCCAGCATCGTCGCGCTCGAGCGAAAGAAGTCTTCCGCGTCGGCGTTGGCGTAGGTGATGAACCCTTGCTCGCTGATCATGATCACCGGGCGGCGGATGGTGTTGAGCACGATCTGGGCGGCATCCGCCATTTCAGCGCCCTGGCCAGCGGCGGCGTTCATGCGGCGCTCCGCAGGTTCAAAGGTTGCGGATCGCGCGAAAACACATCGCGCAGCAAGGCGATGACGCGTGCGGGCTCGAATGCGGTCAGTATGGCCTTTCGGCTGTCGTCTGCGACACCGCCGGCATGACGATCGAGATACCAGCCGAGGTGCTTGCGCGCCTGGCGCAGACCGCTCTCGACACCGTAGAGCGCGAGCATGTCCTCATAGTGGGAGACGACATAGTCGGCCAGTGCCATCGGGTTTTGCGGGACGTTGGTCGCAGTCTCGCCCGCCGCTGCCGCCGCACTGCTGCCTGCGATCCACGGTGCACCATAGTGGGCACGGCCGATCATCACAGCGTCTGCACCCGACTGATCGAGGATAGCAGCCGCTTCTGCTGGCGAAGACACGTCGCCGTTGGCGACGACCGGGATGGACACGGCTTCCTTGACGCGGGCGATGGCGCGCCAGTCGGCCTTGCCTTGATAGAACTGGCAACGCGTGCGGCCGTGCACGGTCACCATCCTGACGCCGGCCTGTTCGGCGCGGCGCGCCAGCATCGGCGCGTTGAGCGCGCCTTCGTCCCAGCCCAGCCGCATCTTGACCGTCACCGGCACCTCGACCGCGCCGACAACGGCGTCGATCAGCGACAGTGCATGGTCGAGATCCAGCATCAATGCCGAGCCGGCATAGCCACCAGTGACCTTCTTGGCCGGGCAGCCCATGTTGATGTCGATGATGTCGGCGCCCTCGCCGGCGGCTATACGCGCGCCTTCGGCCATGTGCGCCGCCTCGCGGCCGGCAAGCTGGACCATATGGACCGGCAGGCCGGAGTGGCGTATGCGCAGGTTGAAACCGGCCCTGCCCTTGGCAAGCTCGCCGCTGGCCACCATTTCGGACACGACCAGGCCCGCGCCGTGCGCGTGGGCGCGCTGCCGGAACGGCTCGTCGGTAATTCCCGACATCGGTGCGAGGAACACGCGATTGCGGATTCTCACACCACCGACATCGAGCGGCGCGGCCAATTTGGTCAAGTTAACCATGCACAAAAACCAAGCATGTTCATTCGTTGCACATTCTCTAGCCAGAACCGCCGCAATGTGCAACGCGGAATGACGCCACATTAAGGCGCAATTGGGAAAATGCTGGCCTTCGGGATTGGCTGTGACCAAAGCGCCGCGCGTCCTTCAGGACGCGCTAAGGACGCTTTGGAATTTCATAGTTAGCGCATGATCTTTCCGAAAACCGATTACACTTTTCGGGATCGTGCGCTAGGACCAATCTGCAATGACTGACGCAAGTGAAAATCACGTTTCGAGTGCGGATGGCAAGGTCGCGGTGGTGATCGTTGCGGCCGGCCGTGGCGCGCGCGCCGGACAGGCCAACGGGCCGAAGCAATATCAACACATTGGCGGCTTTGCCGTCATCGCGCACACGCTGGAAATTTTTCTTGCCCACCCGCGGACCAGCGAGATTGTCGTCGCCATCCATGCCGACGACCACGAGCTGTTCCGGCAGGCGGCGGGCGCCAATGCCGAGCGCGTCACCGCTGTCATGGGTGGGGCGACCAGGCAAGAGTCTGTCCGGCTCGGATTGCTTGCGCTGAGAGGCCACGCTCCGGCGCAGGTTCTGATCCACGACGCCGTGCGTCCGTTCGTCGATGCGGAGTTGATCGACCGCACCATCGCCGCAATCGGCGAGCGCGAGGGCGCGTTGCCCGCTTTGCCCGTCGCCGACACGCTGAAGCGCGAGTCGGCCTCTGGCGTGGTTGGCGAAACCGTTTCGCGCAGCGGGCTCCACGCGGCGCAAACGCCACAGGGCTTTCCATTCTGGCCTATCCTTGCCGCGCATGAGAAAGCCCATCATCTGGGAAAAATGGATTTTACCGATGACGCGGCGATCGCCGAATGGGCGCATATTCCGGTAAAGATCGTTCCGGGCTCGCCGGACAATATCAAACTCACCTGGGCACGGGATATTGCGATGGCGGACCAGCGGCTTTCCGGCGAACGTGTTCGCTTCCCCGACATCCGTACCGGCAATGGCTACGACGTCCACGCCTTCGAACCCGGCGACCATGTCACCCTGTGTGGCGTCGCCATTGCGCATGACAAGAAACTGTCCGGCCATTCCGACGCCGATGTCGGCCTGCACGCCCTGACCGATGCGCTGCTGGCGACTTGCGGCGCCGGCGACATCGGCACGCATTTTCCGCCGTCCGACCCGCAGTGGAAAGGCGCTGCTTCCCGGATCTTCGTCGAGCATGCGGCAAGGCTGGTGCGCGAGCGCGGCGGACGGATCGCCAATGCCGATATCACGCTGATCTGCGAGGCGCCGCGCGTCGGCCCGCATCGCGAGGCGATGACCGCAGCCCTTTCGCAGATGCTGGCAATTTCACCGGACCGCATCTCGATCAAGGCGACAACCAATGAGAAGCTCGGCTTTGTCGGGCGCGAGGAAGGCATTGCGGCGATCGCCACCGCCAGCGTGGTCTTTCCCGGCGAGGTGCCGGAATGAGCAACAACGAGCTGGCAAATGCCCTGCTGCAAGCCTGCCAGAAGCGCGGCGTCATGCTGGCGACGGCGGAAAGCTGCACCGGCGGTATGATCATCGCCGCGCTGACCGACATCGCCGGTTCCTCCGCTGTGGTCGATCGCGGCTTCATCACCTATTCCAACGAAGCCAAGGTGGACATGCTCGGTGTTTCCGCCGCCACGCTCGAGGCGCACGGCGCGGTTTCGCGCCAGACGGCGATCGAAATGGCAACAGGCGCGCTTGCGCGTTCGCGCGCGGGACTGACCCTGGCGGTCACCGGCATTGCCGGGCCGGGCGGCGGTTCCACGGAAAACCGGTCGGTCTGGTCTGGTTCGGCGTCAGCCTGGACGGCCAGAGCGTGACCGCCGAACACAGATTGTTTGCCGACAAGGGTCGCGACTTCATCCGCCGGGAAACGGTACGGCACGCGTTGGAGTTGGGTCTGCGCGCGCTTGGCCAGCCTCAGGCCGAGGACGCCGCACCGTAGATGACTTCGGCACGCTTCTCGAAAGCCTCGGCGAACATGCGGAAGGCGCGGTCGAACATGGTTCCCATCACCGCGCCGAGAATACGGCTCTTGAACTCATAGTCGATGAAGAAGCGGACGGCGCAGCCGGCGCCGTCCGGTTCGAAACGCCAGACATTGCTCAGATATTTGAATGGGCCGTCGATGTACTTCACGTCGATGGTGTTCTCGTCCGGCTTCAGCAGCACCTGCGTCGTGAAGGTTTCCCGGATCGCCTTGTAGCCGATGCTCATGTCGGCGAGGAGAACTGTGCGTCCGTCGCGCTCCTTGCGCGAGCGAACCGTCAGCGCCTCGCAAAGCGGCAGGAATTGCGGATAAGATTCGACAT
>NZ_RZQG01000355.1:0-5742 GCF_003998635.1 Mesorhizobium sp. M7D.F.Ca.US.004.03.1.1 | reverse complement strand
GATGAATCTCGCCGACAATCAACGTGGCGCGGTGGTTGCCAGCGTCAATCCCGACAAGGCTGCCGCGGCTTCCGGCATCCAGGCCGGCGACATCATCGTCGCCGTCAATCAGGTGCCGGTGAAGAGTGCCAGGCAAGTGACGCAGGCGATCGCCCAGGCCGGCAAGTCCGGCCGCAAGTCGGTGCTTCTGCTGGTCGAGCGGGACGGCGGCCAGATCTATGTCGCAGTGCCTTTCGCCAATGGCTGAGACGTGGCGTTGACGTGAACGCAGGACCGGCGGGGTTCGTCGGTGACGAGCCCCCCCGGCCTCTGCCGTCAAAGATTTCGGTTGCCCGCCACGACATCTTCGAGAACATTGCATCAGGCCGATAGTGGTCTGATGCAATGGGGATTGCCGCGATGGTCACCCGGGGTTTCTCTTCAGGACGGCGCCCACCAACCGATGACGATGCGCGCATACCGCCCGGCCAATATCTCGAACAGGGCTTTCCAGTGCTGTCGGCCGGTCCCACGCCGCGCGTGGGCACGCAGGATTGGTCATTCACTCTGAAACATGGGCCACGGCCGATCAAGAAATGGAACTGGGCCGAGTTCAACGCGCTGCCGCAGACCAAGATGACGCGCGACATCCATTGCGTGACCGCATGGACCAAGTTCGACACGTCGTGGCAGGGCGTGCTGGTCGACGATATCCTTGCCGACGCGGGTTTGGAGCCGCCGACCGGCTTCACGCTGGCGCACGCGTTCGACGGCTACACGACCAATGTGCCGGTCAAGGATCTCACCGCCGGCAAGGCCATGGTGGCGCTGCTTTACGAAGGCAAGCCGATCACGCCGGACCATGGCGGCCCGGCAAGGCTGCTCGTTCCACATCTCTATTTCTGGAAGTCGGCCAAATGGCTGAACGGCCTGCAATTCACCACTCGCGATGAACCCGGTTTCTGGGAATTGCGCGGCTACCACATCTATGGCGATCCATGGCGCGAGCAGCGCTACACGGACGATCCATGAGCGATGCGGCAGCAGTGCAATCGCCTTGGCAGGTAGCCAGGATCGTCCGCATCGAAAAGCGCACGCCGCGTGTCACCAGCTTCTTTCTCCAGCCGTCTCGGCCCTTTGCCTATCGCGCCGGGCAGCATGTCGACGTCAGGCTGACGGCGCCGGACGGCTATCAGGCGCGCCGCTCCTATTCCATCGCCTCCGCACCCGAGAGTGGCGGCGTGATCGAACTGGCGATTGAAAAACTCGACGACGGCGAGGTTTCGCCCTTCTTCCATGAGGTCGCGGCAATTGGCGACGAAATCGAACTACGCGGGCCGCTCGGCGGGCATTTCGTCTGGCCAGAAGATGGGAATGGCCCGCTTGTGCTGGTCGGCGGCGGTTCGGGCGTCGTCCCCTTGATGTCGATGGTTCGCCATCGCGCCGCGCGCAATTCGAGCGTGCCCGTTGTCCTGGTCTTTTCAGCCCGGGTCTGGGACGAAGTGATCTTTCGTGACGAACTGATCACCCTCGATGATCGCCAGGACGGCTTCGATCTGGTGCTGACGCTGACGCGCGAGGCCGCACGCCGTCCCGCCGATTATTCGCGGCGGGTGGACGTTGCGATGATGGCGCAAGCGATGGCGCGGCTGCCCGAGCCCCCCGGTCTCGCCTTTGTCTGCGGCTCCAATGCGTTCGTTTCCGCCGCCGCCCAGGCGCTGATCGATGCCGGCGTTGCAGCGGAAAACATTCGCACCGAACGGTACGGAATTTGAACGGACGTTGCTAACGCATGACGTCTTGGCTCTGACTGTTCGGTCGGGGCCTGATGCTTCAAGCATTGAAATTCGACCCACAAGGTAATACCTTGCTGAAATATGGTATTACCAGGGAATGAAGATGGCCAACACCGTTACCGCAAAGGGACAAGTGACCATTCCGAAACCGGTCCGCGATCTGCTGGGGATCGTTCCGGGCAGCAAGGTCGATTTCCGGCGCGCCGCCGATGGCAGCGTGGTGCTGGCTCGTGTTGACAAAAAGCCGCCTGCGAGCCGCTTCGCCAAGTTGCGCGGCCATGCCGGCGAGGGGCTCACGACCGACGCGATCATGGCGCTGACGCGTGGCGAAGCGTGACCTTCGTCGACACCAACGTTCTGCTCGACCTTGTCACGGACGATCCCAATTGGGCGGACTGGTCGGTTGCGCAGCTTGAGGCCGCGAGCCTTGATGGGCCGTTGCTGGTCAATGATGCGGTCTATGCCGAACTTGCCGTTCGCTACATCCGCATCGAGGATCTCGAGGCCTTTCTGGATGCGGCCGGTCTCGAAATGGCTCCGATGCCAAGGGCCGCGCTTTTCCTTGCTGGAAAGGTATTTACGCAATACCGCCGATCAGGAGGATCGAGGACCGGCGTGTTGCCGGACTTCTTCATCGGCGCCCATGCCGCCGTCGCCAGGCTTCCGCTCCTGACCCGTGATGTCGGCCGCTACCGGAGCTATTTTCCATCCTTGAGGCTGATCACTCCGAGCCCCTGATGGCTGCGGATGCTTTCGCTCTTCAGCCAACCGGCGAGAACTCCGCCGACAGCAGCTGGAAAGGCAAGGCGCCATAGGCAGCCACTGTGGCCTCGTCGTTCCATTCGCGAAACTGACGCGACGGTCGCGCTTCGAGCGTCAGGGCATCCCGCGCGCCGTCGAGCGTCACCTTGCCGCGAAAATGCAGCACGCGTTCCTTGCCAGATCGCCGGATGGCCATGGCGCGCAGCCGAGCGATATGGTCGTCACCGGCATTGATTTCCATTTCGATGCGGCGTCGGACCGGCGGAACAATGATCCTGACGGTGATATCAAGCATCATGTCGCCGGTCGCTTGCGGACAGGCGATGGCCTGCGAGAACGACAATGGCGCCGGTGCGGCTTGCGGCTTGCGAGCAGCCGGTCTGCCGCGCCAGGCCTTGGCGGGCGGCTCCTGTTGCAACCGGCCCTTCTTCCGCTTCAGGCGCAATTGCTTGGCAAGCCCGCGCGACAGCCAGACAAGGCCGCCGAAATCCGTGCGCGGCTTGGCTTGCAGAACCGACGACCAACGCGACAGGCCAGCCCGGTCGGCCATCTCGAAGATTCTGGCCAGTGTCGGCTCCGGCACGGCAACGCCGATCTCAAAGGCCAGATAGGATAATGCCACCGCCGCCGGAACGGCCAGGCCGCGTCTGCCGACGATGTCGAGGAACACGTCCCAGTCGACGTCTCCGCCATGGATGGCGACGGCGCAATCGACAAGCCAGTCGCTATGGGTGTGGGCGTCGAGGCCGCCATGGGCGATGGCCAGGGTCATGCGATCGGCCGGCGACGGCACGAAGACCGCGACACCGCTGAATTCGGCCGGGATCGCCCGTTGCCAGATCGCCAGATCGTCTTCCGCGCTCGTCTGCGACCCGTCATAGCCGAGCTGGTGCAGGTCGATGTCGCCGAAACGGCCCTTGAAGAAATTCATCGACCGCAGCGACGCCAACCGTGTTTGCAGATATTGCGCGCTGACGCCCGAGGCTATCTGCCAGTCGCGATCGCGCAGGATGTCGAAGGCGGCAGCCATGTCGCGCGGGCGCACCAGTATGTCGATGTCATGCGCCACCCGGCCACGCTGCGCCGACGCATTCAAGGCAATACGGCTGGCGCCCTTTATCAGCATGATGTCGACGCCGCCGTCGGCCATTGCCTTCAGCGCCGGCTCGGCCTCGCGCATCGCCATGCGCGACTTGGTCCACAGCATCTTCTGCAGGCCAACAAGGCGCGGATAGGCGGAATGGCCGGCAAGCTTCCTGCCGAACCTGTCGGAGATGGCAGCGAGCAACCGGTGTTCTCTAAACGAGACAAGGTCGATGTCGTTCTCGTCCAGCCAGCGCGCGGCGCAGCCAGCGGCTGCGCCTTCATCGGAGAGCAGCGCCGCCTTGAGCAACTGGTCGAGCTGGCCGGTCGGCCAGGACCAACCATAGTCCGGGAAGCGACGGCCGATGCGGCGAACAGGCCTGGCTTTCAACGGGAGCCCGCCTTGTTTTGGGCTCGCCGCTGCATGGCGAGCCTTGCCACCTGGAGATAGCCGCGGTCGCGTTCCGGATCGCGGCCATAGGAAAGGCTGCCCGGCCTGATGCGGCGCAATGCAAGTACGTCGTCGAGCATGGCAAGGACAAAGCCTGCCTCACGAACCCGGGCGATCCAGTCGATCATCTCGCCGCGGCCGCCTGGTGGATCGATGATGGGACCGACGGTCGGCACCACCTCTTGGCGGATCATCATCGTCGTGCGCGACCAGCCCGCCACACTGGCCGCCTCGGGCAAATCGGGCCTGTCACCGCGAAACGTCCGCCAGTGCGTAAAAACGCCTGCTGTTGCGGGATGACGGTCGAGATAGCCCAGCTGCTTTTCGATCTTGTCCGCCAGCCACAGGTCGTCGGCATCGAGCGTCGCGACGAACGGAGTCGAGAGTGCGGCAAAACCCTTGGTCGTGGCGCTTCCGGGCCCCGCATTCTCTTGCCGCAGCACCGTCACCGGCAGGTTCATCGCGTCGATCACGGCAGCCGTATCGTCGGTCGAACCGTCATCGACCACGACGATGGTCTCCGCCTTTACCGTCTGGGCCAGAACGGAGTTCAGGGCCGCGCCTATGGTGGCGGCCGCGTTGAAAGCCGGAATGACGACGCCGTAGCCTGCCATTACAGGAATCGCCACTGCGCGAGATCCTTGAAGTCGAAGATTCCCTCCACTCGGCGCAAGTTGGGGTCGGCCCTGCGACGCTTCATCGACTTGTGAATGGCGCGCATGAACTCGCGAAAGGGCACATCGGCTTCCTTGGTCATGTTGCCGGGATGACGCCTGTAGTAGAGAGCCACCGTATCGGGCATAACGTATTTTGCTTGGCTCTCAAAGATACGCAACAGATAGTCGGTGTCCTCGGCCTGTTTGAAGTCCTCGTCGAAGCCGCCGATGCGCTCGATGAGGTCTCGCGCAAAGATCCCGGCCGACAGGTGAATCCCTCGCACGGTGATGGAGTGGCTGTCGGCGGCCGGTTCCAGCGTCTCGCCATCTATCTTGTCCACCAGCGTCATGCGCGAATAGGTCAGGTCGAGGCCAGGATCCTCTTCGAAGCAGGCGAGATCCGCCGTGAAGCGCCCCATCGGGGAGATGTCGTCCGAATCGAGAAACGACACCAGGCGAGTCTGCGGCAGCAACTGTTTCAGCCCGGCATTGCGCGCCTTGGTGACCCCGCCATTGGTCTGCTGGAAAAGACGAATGCACGGGGCCTCGTCGATGAACGACCGCACGACCGCCGCCGAGCCATCGGTCGACCCATCGTCGATGACGATGATGTCGAGATCGATATTTTCGCGTTGCCTAAGCAGTGAGCGCAGCGCGAGGCCAACGAATTGTTCGCGATTGTAGACCGGCATGATGACGCTCAGCCTCATTGGCGACGCCATGACCGTTCCGGGCTTGGCCGATGCGATCCGATCGTGTGGAGCATCATAGCATCTGCCAATCAGCGGGACTCTTCAGTTCGAAGATTCCCTGGACCTCTCGCAGCGACGGATCGGCCTTGCGCCGTCGCATTGACTTGTGGATCGCACGCAAGTGGTTGCGGACCCTGCCACTATGCTCCTTGGTAACATTCCCGGCGTGGCGCCGGTAGTAGATCGCGACGGCGTCCACCAATTCGTAGTTCGGTGCCGTTTCGAAAACGCGCAACAGATAATCAGTGTCCTCGGCCCTGTCT
>NZ_RZQG01000354.1:0-5743 GCF_003998635.1 Mesorhizobium sp. M7D.F.Ca.US.004.03.1.1 | reverse complement strand
GAAGAAAAGTCGGGCGAGACCCAGGTGGATGCGAAGACCGCCCAATCGCTGTCGGCCGCGGAAAAACGGGCGCGCATGCGGGTCAGCATCGATTCGCCTGCCTCGATGTTCTCCGAAACGCTGCGCAGCGCCAAGATCGCCTTCGACGTCGTGTTGGAGGGGCAAGGCAGCCGTGTTATCGGCATCATCTCGGTGCTTCCCGGCGAGGGCAAGTCGACGGTCGCGGCCAATCTCGCCGGCCTGCTTGCCGCCAACGGCGCCAAGACGCTGCTGATCGACGGTGATCTGCGCAACCCCGGCCTCAGCCGCGGCCTTGGCATGGAAGCCGAGCAAGGCTTGATGGAAGCGGTGGTCAACGGCCAGACCTGGCAGTCCGTCGGCAAGATCGACCGGCAGACGAAGCTGGCGATCATCCCGGCGGTGCTGCGCGGCCACTTCTCGCATACCAGCGAACTTCTCTCCTCGGCCGGCATGCGGCGCTTCATCGAGAATGCCAAGGAGACGTTCGAATACATCGTCGTCGATCTGCCGCCACTCGGACCGGTGGTCGACGCCAAGGCCTTCGCACCACTGGTCGACGGTTTTGTGCTGGTCACCGAATGGGGACGCACGCCGCGCGCGATGGTCAGGTCGATGCTGGAATCCGAACCCTATGTCGCCAACAAGATCGTCGGCGCGGTGCTGAACAAGGTCGATCTGAAGAAGCTGGCCAAGTACGGATCGTTCGGCGGCTCCGAGAAATTCTTCGACAAATACTCGAGCTATTATCTGGAAAAGTCGGAAGTGCGCGGCAAGGCGCCGGTCTGATATCGGCCATTGCCCAAACAGGTCCTTTCGAAAACGCATCGCGTTGAGACGGAGTCCACCGCTCTGGATGAACGGCGATGTCGAGCCGGTCTCGGTGGTGGGTCAGTTTGAGATCTGACCGGGCTTCGCTGCCAGCGTGATCGGGTCGGTTTCGATGAGCCGAAGTGACCGCACCATATGCGCCGTTTGCGTCTTGTATTTGAGAAAATGCGGGGTGGTCAGATGGATTTCGTAGGCCGCCTGATCAGCGTAGCATTCGATCACGCGGACCTTTTCAGGGGCGTCTTTTTCCGACAAGGCATGAAGGAAAAGCACACCCGGCTCGATTCGCACGGAGGCCTCGATCTCTTCGGCAAGCAGGTTTTTATAGCTGTCGATCTGGTCAGGATCGATTTCCAGTTCCGCCATCCTGACAATCAGCATCAATCAGTCCCTTGCTTTTTGTACCGGCCGCGAACCATCGACGTCCTCCGGCTGAATTTCAAACTGGCCCACGATCCAGGCCTCGGAACCTTGCGGCTGGGCAGTACAGCTCCTGCGCAAACTGGGCACCGAAGTGCCCACTGATTAACCCCCATTTGGTCAACAAGGCGCGGCTACGCGGCCTTGAGCCGATAGCGGAAAATGGTGTGGTCGAGCAGCAGCCGGATGCGTGGCTCGGCCTCGGTCGCCACCAGCCAGCTTGCCGCGATCATCGTCGCGCCGACGACCACCATCGAGACGAGATGCGGCAGCCCAGCGCGGACCAGGACGCCGAGCAGGGCCGCGCCGACGACATCGTGGAGAAGGTAGAGCGGATAGGTCATCAGGCCGATCCGGCGCCAGCCGCTCCAGGACAGGTCGAGCCGCAGCGACCACGCCATCAAGGCAATGGCGATGAGGAAGATCAGGATCGGCGGCGCGAACGGCATCTCTCGCCCCACCTTCAGGATATGAACGTCGACCGAACTGGCGATCTGCAGCACGCCGCCGCCCAGGAACAGGGCGCAGAAGGCAAGGCGAGCGGCCGTCATCGCCTTGAAGCGCATCAGCCACAGCATGACGCCGGTCGCGAAGAAAACACCGTGATGCACCAGAAGCAGGTCGAGCGTGCGTGTTTCGGCAAGGTCGGCCCAGTCGAGCGGGTAGTACAGGCACCAGAACAGCGTGCTCATCAGGCCGATGACGATGGCCACCATTTCCATCTGATTGAAGCGGCCGAGCCTAAGCAGGACCCAGACGATGGCATAGAAGGCGATCTCGATGCCGAGCGTCCAGTAGACGCTGTCCACCCATGGCGCGTAGGGGGCGAACAGGCCGGTGCGGACGAGCCTAATGACGGCATCTGTCGGCCAGCTGAGGCCGACGATCAAAAGCACGACAGCGGTGACCGGTGCACAGATCCACACCGCCGGCGCCAGCCGTTTCACCCTTGCTTCGAAAAACCGTAAGGGCGTCGACCTTTCGGCGCTGAAGGCGATGACGAAGCCGCTGATGACGAAGAAAATCTGGACGCCGACCCAGCCGGATTCGACCCAGGCGCCTATTGCCGGCTGCGGAGGAACGCCGCCCGTGGCGCGCGCCGAAACGCCGTCCGGATACGCCCACACCCAGAAGCCATAGTGGTAGACCATGACCATGACGGCGGCGAGAAACCGCAGGATGTCGACGCCGCCAAATGTAATCTTCTGCTGAGCCATGCGACCTTGTCGATGGCCCCCCGCGAAAGACTGTAGGGTGCATTGCTGCGTTGCACAATAAAAGATTGCTCGTCGATCCGAAAAGCCGCCTCGGCAAGCCAAATCCTTCAGCGGCTCAAAGGCCGATTCCGCGCTCCTTCAGGGCCGCGGTGATCTCGTCGAGGATGATCGGATCGTCGATCGTCGCCGGCATGGCCCATTCTTCCTTGTCGGCGATCTTCTGCATGGTGCCGCGCAGGATCTTGCCCGACCGCGTCTTGGGCAGGCGCTTGATCGTCACCACCATCTTGAAGGCGGCGACCGGGCCGATGCGTTCGCGCACCAGGCCGACCACTTCGTTCTCGATCAGGCCGACGTCGCGCGTTACACCCGCATTCAGCACCACGAAGCCAAGCGGAACCTGGCCCTTCATGGCGTCGGCAATGCCGATGACCGCGCATTCGGCGACATCGGGATGGGCTGAAAGCACCTCCTCCATGGCGCCGGTCGACAGCCGGTGCCCGGCGACATTGATGATGTCGTCGGTGCGGGCCATGACGTAGAGATAGCCGTCCTCGTCGACCATGCCGGCATCCGCCGTTTTGTAGAAGCCGGGGAACTCGTCGAGATAGGCTTGGCGGAACCGCGCATCGGCATTCCATAGCGTCGGCAGGCAGCCGGCCGGCAGCGGCAGCTTGACCACCACATTGCCCAGCGCGCCGCGCGGCACTTCGTGGCCGGCATCGTCGAGCACGCGGATGTCGTAGCCGGGCATCGGCACGCCGGGCGAGCCGTATTTCACCGGTAGCAGGCCAAGGCCGGCGGGATTGATCGTCATCGGCGAGCCGGTCTCTGTCTGCCACCAATGGTCGACCACCGGCACATCAAGCTTCTGCTCCGCCCATTTGATGGTTTCCGGGTCGGCGCGCTCGCCGGCGAGGAACAGCGTGCGGAATCTCGACAGATCGTATTTCGGGATGAACTCGCCTTGCGGGTCCTGCCCCTTGATGGCGCGGAACGCGGTCGGTGCGGTGAACAGGGCGACGACGCCATGCTCCGATATCACCCGCCAGTAGGTGCCGGCATCGGGCGTGCCAACAGGCTTGCCCTCGAACAGGATGCTGGTGCAGCCATGCAGCAGCGGCCCGTAGACGATGTAGGAATGGCCGACCACCCAGCCGACATCGGATGCCGCCCAGAACACCTCGCCCGGCTTGACGCCGAACTCGTTTTCCATCGTCCATTTCAGCGCGACCATATGGCCACCATTGTCACGCACGATGCCCTTGGGCTGCCCGGTCGTACCCGATGTGTAGATGATGTAGAGCGGATCGGTGGCAAGCACCGGCACGCAATCGACATTGGCGCCGGCTGCCCGTTCGCGGGCGACGGCATCGGCGTAGTCGATGTCGAAATGCTCCTTGAGGTCACAGCGCAACTGGTCGCGCTGCAGGATCAGGCAAGCGTCCGGCTTGTGCCGGGAGATCTCGATCGCCTTGTCGAGCAGTGGCTTGTAGGCAACGACGCGGCCCGGCTCCAGGCCGCAGGATGCGGAAATGATCAGCTTCGGCTTGGCGTCGTCGATGCGGGTGGCAAGCTCATGCGAGGCAAAGCCGCCGAAGACCACCGAATGCACGGCGCCGATGCGGGCGCAAGCCAGCATGGCGATGGCGGCCTCGGCCACCATCGGCATGTAGATGATGACGCGGTCGCCCTTGCGAATGCCGCGGTTCTTCAGCACCGAGGTGAGTGCAACCACCTCGCGCTTGAGTTCGGCATAGGTGAATTTCCTGACCGCTCCGGTGATGGCGCTGTCATGGATCAGCGCGATCTGGTCGGCGCGCCCGCCGGCGACGTGGCGGTCGATGGCATTGTAGCAGGTGTTGCAGGTGGCGCCGGTAAACCAGCGGCCATAGACACCGGCCGTGGTATCGAACACCTTGTTCCAGGGCGAATACCAGTCGATGGCGCCGGCCGCGTCCGCCCAGAACTGTTCCGGGTCGCGTTTCCAGCCGTCATAGACTTCGTGATAGCGTGAAGCCATCCGTTCCCTCCCCAGGAATGATTTTCTTCCCTCCAGATAGCGCGCTCTAACCCTGGCCGCAAATGCACGCCAGGACGAGTGATTGTTCGGCAAGTTTCGATGCGACGCTAAAAGGCGTTACATCCGGCAAGGCGCTCGGCTTTCGGCTGACGCTGCAAGGGCAGGGGTAGCACGAAGACAGGCTGTGCCGGGCTCGATAAACGGCCCGACCCTACAGCCTGTCGGAATCCTACGAATTCACCCCGGCCGGCAAGCCGGCGGTGATTGTCGTGCTGGTGCAGCGGTTCAGCCAAGGTTTCGAGGGGCGCGATCGCTGCTTCCTTGCCGTCACCGGGCAGCCGCGCTGACAGGGTCACGCCAGGCGCCCTGACAGCCAGCATCGGTTCGATCTGCAGCTTGTCTAGATCGGCAGGGCCACAAGCATGAGGCCAATGCCGCCAGCGATCAAAATAGCTGTCGCCAGCGCTTTTCTGTGACGTTCGAAGCTCGTCGGAGCCCGTTCCCAATTGTAACGCATACGCTATCTCCCCAACACCCAGGCAGGTTTTACCTTACTCTAGGGAAGAAAAGCAACGGCCCAGCCGACCCGCTCAGTTGCTTGCCTCCTCGCGCTGACGACTATTTCTGGGACGATTCCTGCTGGGAACAGCCAGCCGTGCTGTTTTTCGCGACTTGGCGAGGGCGTATCGGAACGCATCGCCGCACGAGCCTGCCGCCGGTCCCATGATCGGCTGATAGACAGCGTTCCCTCACCGCGCTATCTGAATTCCGGGTTTTGCATGGCTTGGTGGGGTTCGTGATGGAAATTGCCTCTGGAACGGTTCTGCGGTTGGCGGAAGACGCTTCGGTCCAGCATGTCGGCGATGGCGCCGTCGTGCTTTTGGCGCGCAGCGGCCAGCTTTACACGTGCAACGGCACGACCGAAGCCTTTCTCGACAAGGTGGACGGCGCGCGCAACCTCGACCAGATCGTCGACCTGCTTTGCGAGGAGTTCGAGGTCGACAAGGGCACGCTCGACCAGGACATCGCGGCACTGGCCACGGATCTGGTCTCGGAAGGTATCCTCGCCACGCCAGGTGCTTGATGGCTAAAGGTATCGCCTGATGGCCGACGGTCCTCTCCTGCGCGCTTTGTTTCGCTGCCATCTCTGGGCAAGCGCGCGGCTGATGCCGGTCCTGGTCGCCAACCGCAGCTTCGAGGACGTGCTCAAATGGGCGCCACTCACCTCGTCGAC
>NZ_RZQG01000353.1:0-5757 GCF_003998635.1 Mesorhizobium sp. M7D.F.Ca.US.004.03.1.1 | reverse complement strand
GAAAGGCCCGTCAATCATCCCGCGAAGAATGGGATCCCGCACATCGCGGGCTCCAACCAACAAGATCCGAAAGCAGGGAAGAAACGATGGAAAAAGCCGAAATCGGCCTGATCGGCCTTGGCACGATGGGCTCCAACCTTGCGCTCAACATCGCCGAGCATGGGCATCGCATCGCCGTCTTCAACCGCACCAGGGCGCGCACCGACGCTTTCGTCGAGAATGCCGGCGCGCTGAAGGACATGGTCGTACCGTGCTACAGCCTGGAAGAGCTCGCCGCCGCGATCCGGCCGCCGCGTCCGATCATCATCATGGTGCTGGCCGGCAAGCCGGTCGATGAGCAGATCGCGGCTCTGCGCGGCGTGCTTTCGGCCAACGACATTGTCATCGATGCCGGCAACGCCAATTTCCGCGACACGATGCGGCGCTTCTCCGAGCTTTCCGGCTCGGGTCTCACCTTTATCGGCATGGGCGTGTCCGGTGGCGAGGAAGGTGCGCGCCACGGACCATCGATCATGGTCGGCGGTACAGAGGAGAGCTGGAAGCGCGTCGAGAAGGTGCTGACCGCCATCTCAGCCAAGTTCAAGGACGAACCCTGCGCGGCGTGGCTCGGTACCGATGGCGCCGGCCATTTCGTCAAGACCATCCACAATGGCATCGAATATGCCGACATGCAGATGATCGCCGAGATCTACGGCATCCTGCGCGACGGGCTAGGCATGGGACCGAAAGAGATCGGCACGGTGTTTTCCAATTGGAACAAGGGCCGGCTCAACTCCTATCTGATCGAGATCACCGCCAAGGTGCTGGCATCAGACGATCCGAAGACCGGCAAGCCGGTGGTCGACATCATCCTTGACCGCGCCGGCCAGAAGGGCACCGGCAAATGGTCGGTCATCGAGGCGCAGCAGCTCGGCATTCCGGCCACCGCGATCGAGGCGGCGGTGGCGGCGCGCGTTCTGTCGTCGATCAAGGATGAGCGGCTGGCCGCAGAAAAGGCCTATGGCAACATCGGCGTGACCAAGATTTCCGGTGACAAGGACGCCTTGTTGAAAGACCTCGAACTGGCGCTGTTCGCCGGCAAGATCGCCGCCTACGCTCAAGGGTTTGCGGTGATGAGCGGCGCCTCCAAGGAGTTCAACTGGAACCTGCCAATGCCGACCATCGCCAGGATCTGGCGCGCCGGCTGCATCATCCGCTCGCAAATGCTCGACACCATGGCGGAGGCCTTCAGCAAGGGCGGTGCCTCGACCAACCTTCTGATGGCGCCGGCCTTTATCGCGTTGATGCAGGAGGCGCATCCGTCGCTGCGGCGCATCGTGGCGAGGGCAGCGGAGGCCGGCTCGCCGGTACCGGCGCTGTCTTCCGCACTGGCCTATTTCGACAGTTACCGCCAGGGCCGCGGCACTTCGAACCTGATCCAGGCGCAGCGTGACTTCTTCGGCGCGCACGGTTTCGAACGCATCGATGGACAGGGTGCATTTCACGGACCGTGGGGCAGTGGTGCGGCTGGCTAGTAGAGCCAGCCCATAAGCCATGCTTTAAGCGGGCACTGGCTGGTTTAGTGCCTGGACGCTGCTGGCCACGACCAGGCTCTGCAACGAGCCCGGCGCGGCGCCGCCGATCCAGCCGAGTACGGAACGGGCAAGCTCGGAGCCGGCCAGCCGGAAGTTCTCGTTGACGACCAGCAATTCCGGCCGGAACAGGTGCAGCAGGTCCGACGACTGCTTGGACACCACGTCGACGTCGCGGCCGAGCTTGAGGCCGGCATCCTCGATGCCGGCAACGATGGCCAGTGTCGCTGCGGCAGCGCTGCTGACGAAGCCGTCCGGCCTGACGTCGCGGCGCATCACCTGCGCGGTCCTCATCCTGATCTGCTCGATCGTATGGTCGATCGAAACAGTGTTGAACGGGATTTCGCTGGCGCCGACCTCGCTAAGCGCATCGGCAAAGCCGTTCAGCGTATGGCCGTAATAGGTCAGCCCGGGCGGCGGCGACAGAAGCGCCAGCCTGCGCCGGCCCATGCTCGCCAACCGGCGCACGGCTTCCATCGCGAAAGCATGGTTGTCGAAGTCATGGTAGGGGTGGACGAGACCCATGTCGGTGCGGCCATGCGTGGCAAAAGGCATGCCGTGCTCCAGCATGTAGCGGGCACGCGGATCGTTCGGCTGGGTGCGCGAGATGATGACGCCGTCGGCCGAGCCGGTCTCGACGAGATAGCGGATCGGCTCCATCGGATCCTGAGAACGGGAATAGGGCGTGACGATCAGATGATAGGGCGTTTCGGCGAGCACTTCCGAAACGCCGTAGATGATGTCAGAGACGAAGCTCATGATCTCGCGATCGGTGTTGAGCACGAGGCTGATGACATTGGTTCTGCCTGTGCGCAGGCGTACGCCGGCGCGGTTCGGCCGGTAGCCGATCTGCTTGGCGACGAGCTGGACACGGCGCCTGGTTTCGGCACCGATTTCCGGAGCATCCTTCAAGGCCCGCGACACGGTGGTGACGCCGAGCCCGGTCATGAAGGCGAGCGTCTTCAACGTCGGCCGCCTTTGCGCCGAGGTCTCCTCGTTCTTGTCCGTACGCTGTCTGTCCATTCGTCCCGCCCGTCAGGCGCATAGCAGTCGCAGGCCGGGTCGGCAATCGCCGCCATTGCAATACGATATGCGCTCTAGCCCCGGCAAAGTCTCAATATTCTGAAACGTTACAGATTGCCAATATCACCACCGCGAAGCCTCTCAGCCCGTGGTTTTGGCAAGGTTTTCCGCGGCCAGCAGGGCCGCGCGACCAAAACGCGGCTTTAGCGGATTTCTTGCGCTGCAGCATGATTTTGCATCGCAACAACGATGTCCGTGCCGTGCTTGCTGGTTCTCGCGCAAGGAATTTGTTCGCGCCTCGAAAAAATATCGGACCGCCTTTGCCCAAGGGGTTGCGCAGCCCACGCAATTGCCGTATCGAAAATCTGTAACGTTTCAGATTCTGGGAGGAGCCGAAATGCGATACAAACTTTTGACCGCTGCGCTGGCAGCGACGGTTGCGCTGCAATTTGCCGGTCCGGCCGCCGCGACGGACCTGGAAGTCACCCATTGGTGGACGTCGGGCGGCGAGGCGGCGGCGGTTGCGGAACTTGCC
This sequence comes from Mesorhizobium sp. M7D.F.Ca.US.004.03.1.1, assembly GCF_003998635.1. Lineage (NCBI taxonomy): Bacteria > Pseudomonadati > Pseudomonadota > Alphaproteobacteria > Hyphomicrobiales > Phyllobacteriaceae > Mesorhizobium > Mesorhizobium sp. M7D.F.Ca.US.004.03.1.1. The sequence goes on along the minus strand of NZ_RZQG01000353.1, from coordinate 2,628 downwards.
AAGGCATTCGATGCGACCGGCAATCATTGGGTGGACGGCGCCATTGCCGGTTCCGGCGGCACGGCGCGGCCGATCATGATCAGTCGCATCACCGGTGGCGATCCGATGGGCGCCACGCAATTCAACCATGGCCGGCAGGCGGAAGAGCTGGTGCAGGCCGGCCTGATGCGCGATCTCACCGACGTCGCCACCAAGGGTAAGTGGACGGAAGTCGTCCGGCCGAAGAGCCTGCTCGACAGCTGCACCATCGACGGCAAGATCTATTGCGTGCCCGTCAACATCCATTCCTGGCAGTGGCTGTGGCTGTCCAACGAGGCCTTCGAGAAGGCCGGCGTGCCGATGCCGAAGGACTGGAATGAATTCGTCGCGGCAGCGCCCGCGCTGGAAAAGGCCGGCATCATCCCGCTCGCCGTCGGCGGACAGGCCTGGCAGTCCTCCGGCGCCTTCGACGTGCTGCTTGCGGCAGTGGGCGGCACGGATACGTTCCTCAAGGTCTACAAGGACAAGGATGCCAAGTTCGCCGCCGGGCCCGAAGTCGCCAAGGTCTTCAAGGCCGCGGACGATGCCCGCAAGATGGCGAAGAACACCAATGTGCAGGACTGGAACCAGGCGACCAACCTGGTCATCACCGGCAAGGCCGGCGGCCAGATCATGGGCGACTGGGCGCAAGGCGAGTTCCAGGTTGCCGGCAAGACCGCCGGCAAGGACTATACCTGCCTGCCAGGCCTTGGGCTTAACGAAGTCATCGCCACCGGCGGCGACGCTTTCTACTTCCCGGTGCTCAAGGATGCCGAAAAGTCCAAGGCGCAGGATGTGCTGGCCGAGACGCTGCTCGATCCCAAGACGCAGGTCGCCTTCAACCTCAAGAAGGGTTCCCTGCCGGTGCGCGGCGACGTCGATCTCAATGCGGCGAACGACTGCATGAAGAAGGGCCTCGCCATCCTCGCCAAGGGCGCCGTCATACCGTGGACGGACCAGCTGCTTTCGCAGGACACCCAGAAGCAGAAGGAAGATCTCTTCGCCGAGTTCTTCGCCAAGCCGGAGCTGACCGTCGAAGAGGCGCAGAAGCGCTTCGCCGACCTCATCGCTTCGGCGGACTGACGTTGGAGGCAACCCACCTCGCTCCCGGCCTTGCGAATGCAAGGCCGGGAGCACAATGCCCTTACCCAGCCCGGCTGACGAGATGAGCAAGAGCGAACGTCCCAATCCGCTGTTCCGCAACCTCAATGCGAAGGTCGCCTCGATTCCGATGATCCTCACCGCAGTGGTGGTTTTCGTCGGCGGCACCGTTTGGACGGTGCTCTATTCCTTCACCAATTCGAAGCTCTTGCCGCGGCTGAATTTCGTCGGGCTCGACCAGTATTACCGGCTGTGGGCGACGCCGCGCTGGCTGATCTCGATCGAGAATCTGTTGATCTACGGCGTGATCTCGCTGGTGTTCTCGCTGGTCATCGGCTTCCTGCTTGCTGCGCTGCTCGACCAGAAGATCCGCTTCGAGGACACGTTCCGCACCATCTTCCTCTATCCGTTCGCGCTTTCCTTCATCGTCACCGGCCTGGTCTGGCAATGGCTGCTCAATCCCGATTTCGGCGTCCAGCACGTGGTGCGGGACCTCGGCTGGACGAGCTTCAGCTTCGACCCGCTCTACAATTCCAGTATCGTCATCTACGGCATATCGATCGCGGCACTGTGGCAGGGCACTGGGCTCATCATGTGCCTGATGCTGGCCGGCCTGCGCGGCATCGACGAGGATATCTGGAAGGCAGCGCGAGTGGATGGGATACCGATGTGGAAGACCTATCTGTTCATCGTCATCCCGATGATGCGGCCGGTCTTCATCACCACGCTGGTCATCATCGCGTCGGGCATCGTCAAGGTCTATGACCTCGTCGTGGCCCAGACCAGCGGCGGCCCGGGCATCGCTTCCGAAGTGCCGGCCAAATACGTCTACGACTACATGTTCTTCGCCCAGAATCTCGGCCAGGGTTTTGCTGCCTCGACCATGATGCTGCTCTCGGTGGTGATCGTCATCGTGCCGTGGGCCTATCTCGAATTCGGAGGCAGGAAGCGTGTCTGAGCAAGCCGTTTCCATTGCCGCCAACGCCAACAGGCTCGATGCGTCCGGGCCGCGCGGGCCGCGGCCGCGGCACACCTTCTCGCGCCGCAACATCTTCCTCTATGGCACGCTGATCGTGATGGCGGTCTACTACCTTCTGCCGCTCTACGTGATGGTCGTCACCTCGCTCAAGGGAATGCCCGAGATACGGCTCGGCAACATCTTTTCGCCGCCGCTCGAGATCACCTTCGAGCCGTGGGTCAAGGCGTGGTCGACGGCCTGCACCGGCCTCAACTGCGACGGGCTTTCGCGCGGCTTCTGGAATTCGGTGCGCATCACCGTGCCGTCGGTGCTGCTGTCGATCGCCATCGCCTCGGTGAACGGTTACGCGCTGGCCAATTGGCGCTTCAAGGGCGCCGATACGTTTTTCATCATCCTGATCGTCGGCGCCTTCATTCCCTACCAGGTGATGATCTATCCGATCGTCATCATCCTGCGCGAGATCGGCCTCTATGGCAGCCTCAGCGGCCTGGTGGTCGTCCATTCCATTTTCGGCATGCCGATCCTGACGC
>NZ_RZQG01000352.1:0-5763 GCF_003998635.1 Mesorhizobium sp. M7D.F.Ca.US.004.03.1.1 | reverse complement strand
GCGCCCATGAAGGTGCCGTCGGGATTGGGTTTTCGCGGCCAGATATGACCCTTGTCGATATGCGTGTGGCAGTCGACGAAACACGGCAGCACAATGCGGCCGCCAAGGTCGACAGCGTCCAGGGGCGTCGCTGCACGACGATGTGCGGAGATGGCTGCGATCTTGCCCTCGGTGACAGTGATGTCGGCAAGCGCAAAGCCATCGCGATCGAAAGCAGCGCCAAGGCCTGGGCTCAGGGACGCGTGAAGCCTGACATTGGCGAGCCGGTATGAACCTGTGTTCGGAATCAAGGACCTAGCGCTCCTGCTTCAGTGCGCTTTCGTGCCAGCGCCGCAAAATGAGATGCGAAATAAGCGACAGCACGAGGAAAATCAAAATGCCGGTGAGCGAGATCAAGAACAGTGCCGCGAACAGCCGCGGCGCGTTGAGCCGGTAGCCAGCCTCGATGATGCGTGAGGCAAGGCCGGACGACTGGCCGGTGGTGCCGGCGACGAACTCGGCCACCACGGCGCCGATCAGCGACAGGCCGCCGGCGATCTTCAACCCGCCGAGGAAATAGGGCATCGCCGCCGGCAGCCTGAGATAGCGCAATTGCTGCCAGCGCGTCGCACCATTGAGCTTGAACATGTCGCGCAGATTGCGGTCGACGGAGTTGAGGCCAAGCGTGGTGTTGGACAGGATCGGAAAGAAAGCGACGATCCAGGCGCACAACAGAAGCTTGGTCGTCTGGTCGTTTACATAGATGTTGATCAGCGGAAAGATCGCCACGATCGGCGTCACCTGCAGCACGATGGCGAATGGGAAGAACGACATCTCGACCCATTTCGATTGCGCGAACAGCACCGCCAGCCCGACCCCGCCAATGACCGCCAGAGCTAGGCTGAGGAAGGTGATGCGCAAGGTGACGAGCAGTGAGGAAAACAGCAGGCCGGCATCGTTGTAGAGCGTCCACAGCACCACGCCGGGACGCGGCAGGATGTATTGCGGAATCTCGTTCCACACGCAGATGCGGTCCCACAGCCATATCGCCAGGATCATGATCGCCAGCGGCAGCACCCAGCGGCCGATCCGTTCGAACCGCTCCTGGCGCACGCGGCGCGCTTCCTCGGGGTCGAGTTCGAGCACGCGCTCGTCAATGGCCGTCATGATGAGCGCCTGCTGTTGAATTGATGGCGTTGACCAACACATCGGAGGCCTGACGGCAGAGTGCCGCATAGTCGGGCGAGGTGCGAAACGCCTCGTCGCGCGGATAGGAGGCCTCGATGGCGAGTTCGTCGAACACCCTGCCCGGCCGCGCCGCCATGACGACGACACGGTTGGAGAGGAACACGCTTTCGAAGACGCTGTGGGTGACGAAGACGACGGTGAAACGTTCGTCCTGCCACAGTTCCAGCAGATCGTTGTTGAGCTTGAAGCGGGTGATCTCGTCGAGTGCCGCGAACGGCTCGTCCATCAACAGCACGCGCGGTTTGGTCACCATGGCCCGCGCGATCGAGACGCGCATCTTCATGCCGCCGGACAGTTCGCGCGGCACCGCGTCTTCGAAGCCGGTCAGATGCACCCGCGCCAGCATTTCCGTCACCGCCGGCGCGGCCTTGGCGCGGGAAATGCCTTTCAGCCGAAGCGGCAGCCAGACATTGTCGAAGACGCTGGCCCAGGGCAGCAGCGTCGGCTCCTGGAAAACGAAGCCGATGTTCGAGCGGTCAAGCGAGCCGCCGCCGCGCCAATCGAGCACGCCGGAGGTCGGCGTCCACAGGCCGGCGATCAGCCGCAGCGCCGTGGACTTGCCGCAACCCGACGGCCCGAGCAGGCTGAGGAAATCACCTTCCCGGATCGTCAGATTGACATCGCTCAGCGCAGTCACGCCGTTGGAGAAGACCTTGCCGACGCCCCTCAGCGCCAGCAATGTCGATGCCACGTCCGAGGCCGGCGCTTGCGCCACCTTTTCCCTTATCACGCCGGGACCGGCCTATTTCTTCAGGTCGAGCCCGACGCCCTTGTTGACGAAGGTCAGTGTGTAGGCCTTTTTGATGTCGATGCCGTCAGGCGTGACCTTGGCCTTGACCATCTTGTCGTAGAAACTTTTGATCCGCTCGTCGGTCATGGCGCCGATGCCGAGCTTCTCAGTGTCGCCGGAATCGGCAAGGCCGAACTTCTTCATCTGCTCGATCGAGAACGCGATCTGCTCGTCGCTCATGTCGGGATTGTCTTTCTTGATCAGGTCGTTGGCGGCCTTGTTGTCGCCGTAGAGATATTTGTACCAGCCCTTGGCCGAACCATCGACGAAGCACTGGACCACCTCCGGCTTCTTGTCGATCGTTTCCTGCATCACCTCGATCGTCGTCGAGTAGGTGTCCCAGCCATAGTCGGCAAGCAGGAACTGGTTCGGCACGAAGCCGCCTTCCTTCTTGACCGCGAACGGCTCGGAGGTGACGTAGCCCTGCTGGATCGACTTCTTGTTGGCGAGGAAGGGAGCGGTGTTGTAGGTGTAGGGCGCGCGCTTTGAGGCGTCGAAGCCGAGTTCGATGACCATCCACTGGAAGAAGGTCTGCACGCCCTCGTCGCCCAATATGTACTGGTCGGCGTTCTTCAGGTCTTCCCATTTGTCGAGCCCCTCGCCGGGGTGGGACATGATGACCTGCGGGTCTTTCTGGAAGTCCGCCGCCACCACGCGCATGGGAATGCCTTGCTGGACGGCATCGAAAGCCGACAGCAGATTGCCGCCCATGTAGAAATCGATCTTGCCGGCCAGCAGCATCGGCCGGCCGCTAACCTGCGGACCGCCCTGCATGATGGTGACGTCGAGGCCGCAGGCGGCGTAGGTGCCGTCCGCCACGGACTGATAATATCCGCCATGTTCCGGCTCGGCCAACCAGTTGGTGCCGAAGGTGACTTTTTCATTCGCAGCCGCACCCAGCGTGCTGGCTGCAAGCAAGGCCACAACCGCCACCGAAATCTTCTGTCTTCCGTACATCGACACCACCCTTTGTTTGCTCCGGCGCGCCACGCGCCAGGCTCGACACCAAAGATTCAAGAAGCAAGACACATGCCACCGGCGCCTTGCGCCGGGACCGCCCGCTGGAACGACATTGCACTGCCAAGGGCGGACGGGTCATGCTGTACGGAAGGCATCGTGCCTATTTTTTGAACGCCTGTCCACAATCGCTCGGGCAACATGCACCGCCATCTTGAAGGTGCAATGGGTCAGGCCTTAGGCTGGCGCTATCCAGGAGAATGCCATGTTCAAATTCCTCACCCCGAAGTCGATCAAGCCGCCCTTTGCCCGCTACAGCCACGGCGTCGAGGTGCCGCTCGGCAAGCGACTGGTGCTGTGCTCGGGTCAGGTCGCCATCACCGCGGACGACCAGATACCGGAAGACGCCGGCGCACAGGCCGAACTCTGCTTTCAAAACATCGCCGCGATTCTCGGCGAAGCCGGCCTGGGTCTGCAGGACATCGTCCGCATCAATGCCTATGTCACCGACCGCGCGCATCTGCGGCCGTATATGGACGTTCGCGACCGGCTGTTTTCCAGCCCCGCGCCGGCCTCGACTCTGATGATCGTCTCGGGATTTGCCCGACCCGAATTCAAGGTCGAAGTTGAGGCCATCGCGGCCGGGTGATCGACAGACAAGTTCTGTCGCGCTAGGTCTGCCCGTCCATTGAAGAGGCATGACATGACTGTTGCGAAGAAACGTGTGTGGTGGGGCGACTACCGGACCACCGAATACGCCTCGATCGACCCCGAGGCGACGATCGCCGTGTTGCCGGTGGCGGCGATCGAGCAGCACGGGCCGCATCTGCCTGTCTCGACCGACACCTCGATCATGAATGGCATGCTCGACACGGTCATTTCGCGCCTGCCCGATGATCTCGACATCCGCATCCTGCCAGTGCAGGCGGTGGGCAAGTCGAACGAGCACCTGCACGCGCCGGGCACCCTCACTTTGCCGGCAACCACGTTGATCGAAGCCTGGACCGAACTCGGCCTGTCGATCGCGCGCGCCGGCGTGCGCAAGCTGATCGTTATCAATTCGCATGGCGGCAACGAAGAGATCATGGGCATCGTCACGCGCGAACTGCGCGTGCGTGAAAAGATGTTGGCGGTGAAGACCAGCTGGCAGCGCTTCGGCCGCCCGGCTGGCATGTACACCGAGCTCGAGGACCGCCACGGCATCCATGGCGGCGATGTCGAGACCTCGCTGATGCTGCATTTCCGGCCGGACCTTGTCGATATGGGCAAGGCCGACAATTTCGTCTCCAATGTCGCCAAGGCCGAGAAGGAATTCTCGCTGCTTCGCCACACCGGCACCCACGCCTTCGCCTGGATCGCCAGCGACCTCAACCCGAACGGCGTGGTCGGCGACGCCAGCATCGCGACGGCGGAGAAAGGCCGGCTGACATCGGAACATCAGGCCGATGGTTTCATCAGCCTGCTGCGGGATGTGCGCAAGGCGAAGCTCGCCGACTGGCTGAAGTAGCTAACCGTCTATCCTAAGCGCGAACGGCGTTCCTTCGAAGGCGTCGGCGCCGCGTCCGATTGCCTCGATCGCCTGGATCATGCGGCCGTTGCGATCTAGCAGTGCGTCGGCCACCGCAATCAGTCGCGGATTGGGTGTCGCCGATGGCGACAGCGCCCGCAGCGTCCGCGCCAGGTCGGCCTCGTCACGCTTCGGCGCCAGTGCGGCGGCGATGATGTAGGCCGAGGCGGTCGAGCGACTGATCCCGGCATAGCAGTGCACGACCATCGGCCTTGCCCGGTCCCAGCGGCGCGCAAAATCGAGCAGGTTGCGGACATGATCCTCGCCCGGCATGGTCATGCCGTCCTGCGCCACCGCTATGTCATGCATGACCAGATGTAAGTGGTTTTCCCTCGAGATCGAGGCCGGCCGCACCACTTCCGTGCCAGCGGCGAGCAGCGACAGCATGCGGTCGGCGCCGGTCCTGGCCACCGTTTCCTCGATCTTTGCCAGCGAGCAGACATGGATCATTGTTTTGAACCCTTCGATTGATCCTCGCGCCGCGCCGCCCATTCGGCAAGAGCGGATTCGAGCCGCTGCCATTCCTCCTGACTTCCCGGCAGGCCGGCGCGCAGGACATGCGGCCGGTCGGCAAAATGACGAAGCAGGATGCCGTGCTCACCAAGGGCTACAAACAGGCCGGCGGCATCGGCCAAGCGGAGATAGCGGAACAATGTGGTGCCGCCCGCGACGGGAACGCCGAAGCGGCCGAACAGCGCATCGAGCCGCGCCGATGCATCCATAAGGGATGCCCGCATCGCGTCCTGCCAGCCGATGTCGGCAAGCGCGCGGATGCCGTATTCCAATGCGGGGCCGGCGACGGCCCATGGTCCGAACTGCGTTTCCAGCCGGTCGACCGTCGTTGCATCGGAAAGTGCAAACCCGAGCCGCAAGCCGGCCAGGCCGAAGAACTTGCCGAACGAGCGCAGCACGACGATGCCGCCCTGGTCGACATCGCCCGCGAGGCTGTACTCGCGTGGGCCGACATCCATGAACGCCTCGTCGACGACCAGTAGTCCACCCCTGGCGCGCAGTCCGGCGGCCAGCGCCAGCAATCGGTCGCGCTCGACGATGCGCCCATCCGGATTGTTCGGATTGACGATGATGGCAAGGTCGGCGTCGGCCAGATCAGCGAAATCGCTGACCTCGGTCACCTCGTGCCCGGCGATAGCCGCAGCGCGGGCATGTTCGGCATAGGTCGGACCCAGCACCAGCGCCTTGCCGGGCGCGATCAGCGATGCGA
>NZ_RZQG01000351.1:0-5773 GCF_003998635.1 Mesorhizobium sp. M7D.F.Ca.US.004.03.1.1 | reverse complement strand
GCCGCCCTTGCCCGACACGACCTCGCTGCCGATGCGGATTTCGCCTGAAGTCACTTTCTCGAATCCCGCGACCAGCCGCAGCAACGTCGTCTTGCCGCAGCCGGAGGGGCCGAGCACTGCCAGGAACTCGCCGTCAGCGACGTCGATCGACACGTCCTTGACGGCATCGAAATTGGCGAAGCTCTTGGTCACATTGTCCAGGCTCAATCGCGCCATGGCAGCACTCCGCTGGGAAGGGAGGGGGCAAGCAGATTGGTCACCAGCATCAGCACGAAGGTGACCGCGACGGTGATGACGGACATCGCCGCTGCGTAGTTGGAATCGCCGCCCTGTTCGAAGGAAAACATCACGACGCCGATCGTTTCCGAGCCTGACGACCACAGCAGCGCCGAGACGGTAAGCTCACTGAGCGCCGTCATGAAGATCAGCAGGCCGCCGGCGATCGCCGCTGGTGCCACCAGCGGAAAGATGATGGTGCGCATGCGCGTGAACAGCCCGGCGCCCGCCACTTGCGCCGCCTCCTCCAGCGCCCGGTCGATCTGGTGATAGCCGCTGATGGTCGGCCGCAGCGCCAGCACCAGGAAGCGGGCGAGATAGGCGTAGAGGATGATCCAGACCGTGTTGTAGAGCTGGATGCCGGTCAGCGGGATCGGCCGCAGGAACAGCAGCAGCGAGGCGATCGCCAGCACCACGCCGGGCAAGGCATAGGGCAGCTCGACCGACAGGTTGAGCAGCCGCACCCAGCGCTGCTTGCCCCAGGCGATCAGATAGCCGATCGGCACGGCGACGAGGACCGCGAAGAAGGCCGCCGCGATCGACAGCCAGAAGCTGTTGAAGAAGGCGCGGCTGGCCGCGTCATGCTCGAACAGCACGAAGCGATAATTATCGAGCGTCGCCGTCGTGGCGGTGAGCGCAATGCCGTAGCCAGGCACCAGCGATGTCAACACCAGCCCGAACAGCGGCAGCAACAGCACCACCACGATCAGCAGCCACATGCCGGCCTGGACAGTGGGCCGCCAGCGGCCGAGTTCATAGGGTTCGGCCGCCAGCGAGGAGGAGCTGATGCGATAGTCGCGGCGGCGGCTCATGACCTCCTGGGCAAGGATGCCCGCCATGGCAATGACACCGATCAGCACCGACAGGAACGCGGTTTCGCCGAGCACGGCGGGGCCACCGCCTGCCAGCCGTTGATAGATCAAGGTTGGCAGCACCAGATAATTGGCGGGAATGCCGAGAAAGGCCGGAATGCCGAAATTGCCGACGCAGGAGACGAAGGCGAGTGCGGCGGCCGCCATGATCGATGGTGTCATCAACGGCAGCACGATGGTCACCAGCACGGTGAACCAGCCGGCGCCGCCGGCGCGCGCCGCCTCGACCAGTTCACGCGGCAGCTTGCGCAGGCCGGCGCGCACCAGCAGGAAGACCAGCGGACCATACTGCACGCCGAGCAGCAGGATGATGCCTGACGTGGAATAGAGCGGGTTTTTGGTGCCGAGTGGCGGTGCTGCGCCAAAGAGCTTCAGGAACGGGCTTGCCGGGCCGAACAATTGCAGCCAGGCCAGCGCCGTCACCTGCGGCGCGATCATCAATGGCATGACATAGCAAAGCACCAGGGCGCTGCGGCTGCGTATGTCGGTCAGCGTGATGAGGACGGCCACCAGCGTTCCCGACAGCACCGCAAGCAGGGTGCCGCCAACGCCGACGACCAGCGTATGCCAGGTTGCGATCCAGGTTGCGGGACTGGCGAGCCCGGCCTTTATCGCGACGGTCGACAGCGTGCCGCCAGGTGCCACGATCTCCTTGATAAGACGCAGCATCGGCAGCAGGGACAGCAGGACGATGACGATGCCTGCCGCCGCCGTCAGGGCCATTTCCTGGCCCCGGCTTTCCCTGATCCGTGTTGACATGATTGCGTTTCCTGGGATCGATCGGCCGATGCGATCGGGTTTTGCCGGTCAGGGATGCCGCTGGGACGGCATCCCGCCGGGATTGCCCGCTCAGCCGCCGAACAGGTCCGAGAACTTCGCCTTGTCGGCGTCGGTCGTGGCAACGATTGCCTTGGTGTCGAACGGCATCACCTTGACCTTGACGCCTTCCGGCAGCCATTCGGGGCGGCCGACCGAGGCGCGCGCCGGCAGATAGCCCATCGACAGCGCCAGCTTCTGGCCCTCATCCGAGAGAATGAAGTCGACGAACTTCTTGGCGCCGTCGACATTCTTGGCCGTCTTCATGATGGCGACCGGCTCGGTCACCGCCGGCACGCCTTCGCTGGGGAACACGAATTCGACCGGCGAGCCCTTCTTCTTGGCGTTCATAGCCATGAAGTCGACGAGGATGCCATAGGGCTTCTCGCCTGATGCCACCGACTTCAGCACGGCGCCATTGCCGCGCACGCTGACGGTGTTGTTGGTCTTGAGTTTCTGAAAGAAATCCCAGCCATAATTGGTGTCGCCGACAAAGCCCGAAAGCAGGTAGGCGGCCGCACCCGAATAGAGCGGGCTCGGCATGACGAGGCCATCGGCATAGGCCGGCTTGGCGAGATCGGCCCAATGCTCCGGCTTTTCAGCAGCCGCGGTGTTGTAGACGATGCCGGTGGTGATCAGCTTGCTGCCGAAATAGGTCTTGCCGGCGTCATAGGCATCCGCCTCGATGCCGTCGAGCTTGGCCTCGGGATAGGGCAGCAGCCGGTCGTCCTTCTTCAACAGCTCCATCGAGACCGCGTCGGCGATCAAAAGCACATCGGGCTGCGGGCTGCCGGCGGCAAACTCGGCCGCCATCTTGGTCAGGATGTCGCTCGTTCCCGAACGATAGATGGTCACGTCGATGCCGGGCTGCGCCTTCTTGAAGGCGTCCACGGTCTTGGCCGCGTCGGCTTCCGGCTGTGATGTATAGAGCGTCAGCGTTTCGGCGTTTGCCACGCCGGCAAACAAAGTTGCCGCGAGCGCCAGCTGGCTGGCCAGCAGCTTGATGAAGTGCGTCTTCAATGAGACCTCCTGTCCTGTCTGTGCATGACCGGTCCGGCTCCTGGCCGGCTCCCCGTCCCGTCCTCCCTGCACGGCGCATATGACTGGTGGATGACACAGCGCGTGTGCGACCCGATCAGGCAACAGCTTCGCGCGAAATGCTCTCACGGCACAACAGTTACGGCCCGCGGAACCGGCGTTCCACGAGCCTCATGATCTCTGGCGGGCTGGCAATCCTTTGATGCAGCTGGCCGCCCCACCCGAAGGTTTCGCTGCCTAGACAGGTCCTAAACCAGCATGCCCATCGGATTTTCGATCAGCCGCTTGAAGGCGACGAGCAGTTCGGCACCCAGCGCACCATCGACGGCGCGGTGGTCGGTCGACAGCGTCACCGACATCACGGTGGCTATTCTGATCTCGCCGTTCTTGACCACTGCCCGCTCCTCGCCGGCACCGACCGCCAGGATGGTCGCATGCGGCGGGTTGATGACTGCGGCAAAATCCTTGATGCCGAACATGCCCAGGTTGGACACCGCCGTGGTGCCGCCCTGATACTCTTCCGGCTTCAGCTTGCGGCTGCGCGCCCGGCTGGCCAGATCCTTCATCTCGTTGGAGATGGTGGACAGCGTCTTTTCGTCGGCATGCCGAATGATCGGCGTGATCAGGCCGCCGGGGATCGACACGGCAACGCCGACATCGGCATGCTTGTGCTTGACCATGGCGGTTTCGGTCCATGACGCATTGGCATCGGGCACCGCCTTCAGCGCCAGCGCCATCGCCTTGATGACCATGTCGTTGACCGACAGCTTGTAGGCGGGTGCGTCGCCCTTATCGGTCTTCTTCACTGGCGCTGCCGCATTGATCTGCGTGCGCAGCGCCAGCAGCGCATCGAGCTCACAGTCGAGCGTCAGGTAGAAATGCGGGATGGTGGTCTTGGCCTCGACCAGCCGGCGCGCAATGGTCTTGCGCATATTGTCATGCGGGACGAGGTCATAGGAGCCAGCCTCGAACAGCTTCAGCACCTGATCGTCCGACATCGCCTTCACCGCAGGGGCGGCAGCAGACGGAGCCACTGGCGCACCAGCGGGCGCGGCCTTGGCGGCAGGCTTGGCACCGCCACCGGCAATCGCCGCGTCGACATCGGCCTTCACCACCCGGCCATGCGGGCCGGTGCCGGTCACAGCAGAGACATCGACGCCAGCTTCCCTGGCGATGCGGCGCGCAAGCGGCGAGGCGAAGGTGCGCTCGCCAGCCGCGTGGCCGTTGGCAACCGGAGCCGCCTCTGCCTTGGGTGCGGCTGCGGCAGGCTCGGCCTTTGGTGCCTCAGCCTTTGGTGCTTCCGCCTTCGGCGCATCCGCTTTCGGAGCCTCGGCTTTCGCTGGTGCGGCAGCACCACCGCTTTTCGCGGCAGCGCCGGCATCCTCGCCTTCGGCGGCAAGCACGGCGATCAACGCATTGACCTTGACGCCTTCGGTTCCGGCGGGAACGACGAGCTTTGCAACCGTGCCCTCATCGACAGCTTCGACTTCCATCGTTGCCTTGTCCGTCTCGATCTCGGCGATGACATCGCCGGGCGAAACCTTGTCGCCCTCCTTGACGAGCCACTTGGACAGATTGCCCTCTTCCATTGTGGGCGACAGGGCCGGCATGGTGATGTTGATTGGCATTTTGTCCTCCCGCCCGGTTCAGCGATACGTGACGGCTTTGACCGCCTCGATGACCTCGCCGACATTCGGCAAAGCTAGTTTCTCGAGGTTGGCCGCATAGGGCATAGGGACGTCCTTGCCGGCAATGGTGATGACCGGCGCGTCGAGGAAATCGAAGGCGCGCTGCGACACCTGGTTGGCGATATGGTCGCCGACCGAGCTCTGCGGATATCCCTCTTCGACAACGATCAGCCGGTTGGTCTTCTTGACCGAGGCGACGATGGTATCGAGGTCGAGCGGGCGGATGGTCCTGAGATCGATGATCTCGACGTCGATGCCCATGCCGCGCAACTCGGCTTCAGCCTTGACCGCATAGGTCATGCCGATGCCGAAGGACACGATGGTGACGTCCTTGCCGGTCTTGTGGATGCGCGCCTTGCCGATCGGCAGCACGAAGTCATCGAGCTTCGGCACGTCGAAGGACTGGCCGTAAAGGATTTCGTTCTCGAGGAAGATTACCGGGTTCGGATCGCGGATCGCCGCCTTCAGCAAGCCCTTGGCGTCGGCGGCGGTGTAAGGCATCACCACTTTCAGGCCCGGAATGTGGCTATACCAGGCGGCATAGCACTGCGAGTGCTGGGCAGCGACCCGGGCGGCGGCGCCGTTCGGTCCCCGGAACACGATCGGCGCGCCCATCTGGCCGCCCGACATATAGAGCGTCTTGGCGGCGGAGTTGATGATCTGGTCGATCGCCTGCATGGCGAAGTTGAAGGTCATGAACTCGACGATCGGCTTCAGGCCAGCCATGGCAGCACCAACGCCAACGCCGGCAAAGCCATGCTCGGTGATCGGCGTGTCGACGACGCGCCGCGGCCCGAACTCCTGCAGCAACCCTTGTGTGATCTTGTAGGCGCCCTGGTATTCGGCGACCTCCTCGCCCATGACGAAGACATCGCCATCGCGGCGCATTTCCTCGGCCATCGCGTCACGCAGCGCTTCACGCACCGTGGTCGAGACCATCTCCGTGCCGGCCGGAATGTCCGGATCGGCGGCGATTTCCGTCTTTGGAGCAGCAGCCACCGGCGCGGCAGCCGGCTTTGTGGCCTCCGCCTTGTCCTCGGCGGCGGCTGGAGCCTCTGCCTTTGCGGGTGCTTCCACCTTGGC
>NZ_RZQG01000350.1:0-5775 GCF_003998635.1 Mesorhizobium sp. M7D.F.Ca.US.004.03.1.1 | reverse complement strand
GTGAGGGGCCGAGAAAGGCGACGAGGGAGTGCACTGTCGCCGTAATTGGATTACGCTTGAGCCAACAAAGCATCCATTCTGCAAAACCTGTGTTGTCGTCGTGACACAGCAGGATCTTGATCCTGTGCACCATTAAATTGGTCTCGACCACTTGCATTTGATATTAACAAAGCCCCAACGTGCGTGAATTCACTAGATTGATTTGCAGGACAACGTGACGGCAATCGAGAATGCAGAGTATGAGGCTTTGGATTTGGAGGTCGCTCTTGCAGGTCTGCGGCGTGATTACTCGAAATTATTACCGCGCCTTCGGGCACTCGAACATACCATCCAGTGCGAATGTGAAGGTGTAGTCCTGCGACTGCATTTTCCGGCGTTCCGACAGGGAAAGGCTACCATCCACGAACTCGTAGATGCCGTCGTTCATTTTCTAACATCCTTCGCGCTGCCGCGATCCGACGTTAAGGCCGTCGACGACCTCTACGGCAAAGTGAGCGTGGACGATTTTAAATTTAAGATCTCGCAGCTTTCGGAATCCGCAAAGGCGCTCTTCAAACGCGCCAATGAAGCCACCAACCGTAATGGCGAAGCCGGCGAGCTGCTCCTGTACCTATTGACTGAGTGGGTTTTGGACGCGCCGCAGTTGGTTGCAAAAATGTCCCTAAAGACCAACCGAGAGATGCCCGTCCATGGTTCGGATGGTATCCATGTGCGTTATTCTGCCGAGCAATCACGGCTGCTCTTATATTGGGGAGAGTCGAAACTCTATTCGGACGTCGGCGACGCGATAGCCGCAGCAATTTCATCAATCACAGAGGCGTTGGAGCCCGCTAAAATGCAGCACGAGATTGAGCTTGTGCAGCGGAATATCGATTTTTCCGGCCTGGATGACGCAAGCAAATCGGCCATCCTCAAATATCTTGACCCTTACGACGATGCTTACAATGAACGCCATGACGTGACGACCTGTCTGCTTGGTTTCAATTTTGACGCCTTTCAAGCACTGGCGTCGACACAACCCGAGAAGACCGACGCTGAGTTCGTAAAACTCGCAGAAGCGAAGTTGAAGGATTTGGCACCCAAGCTGGCGCAGACCATCAAGGCGGCGAATCTGGTCAACCGTCCCATAGAGATTTTCTTCTTCCCAGTGCCTTCGGTCCAGGAATTGCGTGATCTGTTTCAGGCCAAGATCGGCTGGAAATCATGACCATGGAGCTAATCGAGAAGGTTTGGAGTAACGCGAACTTTCACGAGGCTTCACGCCGCATCGAACTAGCGTGGCTGCGCAAGGAACTCGGTGCCAAGGAGATCATCGTCACCGCAGAGGAAGCAAGCAAGCTAGTCCGCGCTGCTGCGATTCTCGCATGCTCGAGCGACCAGCGGCACCGCAAGGCCGCATTCCGCGTGGCGACCTGCACGTATGAACTTTTTGGCGCATCGACACTCCCGTTGGACCAGGCGCTTCGTGTTGTCCTTGCGCGGCTTGGGAATTTTCCGTCGTTCAGTACGCGGTCGGAAGTTGCCCATGCCCAAGCGTCACTGCCACTGACTCTAGCCGCCGAAGAGATTGCCTCCGCCCGACGGGCGCGAAATAGCCGTCAATCAGCAGAAGATCTATCTCACTGATTTTCAGCACGATCTATGGACCAGCCTTGTAGCCAGAAAACGGATTGCACTGGCCGCACCCACGTCGGCCGGAAAATCCTACGTTCTACAAAATTACCTATCGTCGCTCTTCGCTGCTGACCGACCCCAATCCGTTGTGTACCTAGTGCCTACACGTGCGCTCATCGGCCAGGTAGCAGAAGATCTCGCCACTCAATTCCAAGGTTTCGCTGGCCAGGTTCCGGATATCGTCACGATCCCGATTGACGCGGAAACGGCGCTTCCAACTCGGGCGATTTACGTCATGACACAAGAGCGCATCCAACTTGCGCTTGCGGCCCATCCCGATTTCAATATGCATGTGGTCGTGGTCGACGAGGCTCACTCCATCGCAGATGGAGCTCGCGGGGTTCTTCTTCAGTGGGTCATTGACGACTTGCTGGCTCGCAATCCCGAGACTCAGATACTTTTTGCTAGCCCCAGCATTCGAAACCTTGGTGTCTTTGCACGACTATTCGGCCTGCCAAACGTGGTTGAATTTATGTCGGTCGAGCCCACAGTCGCGCAGAACTTTCTTACCTTAAAAATCGACTCTGCCACTAAGGGCCGAATAGTTATCCATACCATCGGCGACGGGTCTGCAGCACCTGTCGAAGTGATCAGTCTCCAGCTAAATCAAACGATTGCGAGCCGCGTGGAGAAGCTGGTGCACGTTGCCGCTCGGTTTGGGCTCGGCCAATCGAATATCGTTTACGCCAATGGCGCCGCAGAGGCAGAGAAGATAGCGATTCAGCTGGCGGATCTCTTCTCCGATCGGGAGCCCACCACAGAACAGCTAGCTTTGGCCGAACTTGCCAAGGAGGCGGTTCACCCGAATTATGTCCTCGTGGAATGCGTTAAGCGGGGAATTGCTTTTCACTATTCGAACATCCCGACGCAGCTTCGCCGAGCCGTGGAAGCCGCTGTTTCTTCCGGTTGCATCGACTATCTAGTATGCACCAGTACGCTTCTTCAGGGCGTCAATCTGCCTGCCAAGAACATTTTCATGTACGCGCCCGAGAAAGGACGTACCAACGCGCTTGAATCCACCGATTTCTGGAACCTCTCCGGCCGTGCCGGTCGGCTGCGCCGCGAATTCCAAGGCAACATCTTTCTCATCGACTACGCCAATTGGAAGAAGAAACCTTTGGATGGTCCGAAGGATTCTATCGTCGTTCCGGCCATCGAGACCAGCGTGAGGGAGCATGAGGCACAGCTTGTCACTGTTATTATTGATCAGGTGGCAGCCGGCCTGAGAGATCAGCCTGATCTTGAGACGGCCTTCGGTCGCCTCTATTCTGACCACAAGCGCGGCGAACTATCCACTACATTTGCACGAATTGGCGTTGATGCAGACGGTCCTGAGGCCCAGGCCTTGTCAGCGGCACTAATCGCGGCCGAAGCCATGGTGTCCATTCCGGCCGAGATATTGCGCCGCACGCCCAACATTTCGGCGCACAAGCAGCAGCGGCTATTTGCCCGTCTCATGGTGACTGTTGGCCAGGGCGTCGATGCAGCGAAGACTCTCATTCCGCGGCACCCGCGTGAAAGCGAAGCCTTCCAGTCATACGCGGGTATTCTTGAGCTGTGTCATGAGATCATTCTTGGGATCGACACGTCGAAAGGCTTACATCGTTTTCATGCTCTTATGGCGCTCAAATGGATGCGAGGATTGCCCCTTCCGCAGATCATCGACGAACAAATAAAACGCGACGCCAAAAAGGCTCCGCAGACTATTATTCGCAATACGCTCGATCTGATCGAGACCGAAATTCGGTTTCAGGCGGTTCGCTTGTTTGGCTGCTACAACGCTCTCCTGGTATACGCGCTCGACAACGCAGGAATGATTGACCTCGTAGCGAGCATACCGTCGCTTCCTCTCTATTTAGAAGTCGGAGCATCCGACAAAACAATGATCAGCTTCATCGCGCTCGGGCTATCACGTGTCACCGCGATGAAGCTCAACGAGCTTTCCGCGCGGAAGGATCTCGACATTGCAGCCGCCCTTCAATGGCTAAGGACCCGACCACCTAGCAGCCTTGGCCTCTCGCCGCTTCTGTTAGCTGAAGTCAGCGCGATCATTGCGATATGAAGCTCATGGTTGCAGTGGCTGGGATGGCGCGCCTTCCTTTGATAGCGCAGGGTTGTGGTTCGGAATTGAAGAGGGGGAATTGTGGATTCTGAGACAATCGTTTCGCTGACTGGATCCGACCTAGCCTATAGCTACAGGGAGCTGCCTGAGCGCTGCTCAGGTGTAGAGATCGACAGATACATCCAGCGCACGCGAGACCTCTTTGATCCGGTTGCGCGTGGTTTTGATGATGCCCGAAACACCGAGTGGTTTATCCGCAGCTATCTTGCTCTCAAATTCGTCCTTGGGGCAACCGTGCTTGCCAACTCCGCAGAATATGCTGAGGATCGGAACCTGCAGGTAGCGCTACCGTACCTCGGCTACTACACGATCTTGAATTGCTGCCGATCATTCTTGTTCACCCTCCCGTGCCTTGATTGGCGCGGAGAGAAGACCATCGAAATGACTCACAGCAACATCCTGAACGTAACTGCTGACAAACTCAAACGACTGGGCCAGCGACACGAGGATACACTCAAGCCAAGGCTTTGGGCGGCAAAGGAACAACGTGACTTATTTTCTTATCGATTTCCAGCGACCGGTCTTGCGGTGTTTGGTGACGGTCTGGTGTGTATCGGCGAGGCGATAGGGATTGCGAGGCTGTTGACGGAACTGGCGCAGATCAATCTTTCCTGTTTGGAAAGCTGCGTCGCGAAGCACAATCCAAATAAGAAATTCAAACTGCTTGAACTGGACGACATGTGGCACACGATGCAGTACGATATGAAGACTCAATCATTCGTCGATGACGAGGATTACAGCCGTGTGGGATATTTTGTGCGCAAGTACAAGGGCCCGGCTACTCTTGCCGACTTGGCCACAGATGGCCTTGTTGATGATTTCTTCGGTGCGTGGGCTCCAACGGATGACCGGGATGATGCGAACAGATACGATGCTGATCGGCAGTGGGACCTATTGTTGGATATCTGGTAGCCGGCCATGTCGTCGAGATGATCTAGGCTGGCCAAGCCAGGCAACCGTTACGGAGGCTTCCACGTAGCGTTCCTCGCCCCTACCGCTCCTCCACAATCCGCAAATAAGCCGCCGTCACGAACAGCACGATCAGCCCGAACAGTATCCGCCTCGCCCCCTCCGGCATCTGCAAAATCGTTAGCAGCGTCGTCAGCACGGTCAGGATCAGGGCGCCGATGATGGTGCCGGTGTAGCCGCCGCGGCCGCCGAAGATGGAGGTGCCGCCGATCACGGCGGCGGCCACCGAGGGCAGCACCAGGGGTTCGGCGAGCGACAGCGATGGCGCCTTGATCAGGCCGATATAGAGCAGGCCGGTGATGCCGGCGAGCATGCTGGAGATCACATAGAGCGCTGTTATGACCTGCCAGTATTGCACGCCTGACAGCCGCGTTGCGCGCTCATTGTCGCCGACGGCGTAGAGCAGGCGGCCGAAGCCGGTGCGGGCCAGCGTGAAGACGATGAGGGCGGCCAGGGGCACGAACAGCAGCAGGGCGTTGGGGAAGCCGTAGGTGACGCCGGTGCCGAGCCAGGCGAGGAAGTCGGGGATTTTCGCGCCCGAGGCAATCACCGTGCGCTGGTAGACCTGCAGGCAGCCGGTGCCGATCAGGCTGGTGCCCAGCGTCATGATCAGCGGGTGGACGCGGAAGACGCCGACGCCGATGCCGTTGACGAGGCCGATCAGCACCGCCGGCATCATCGCCAAGAGGAAAGCCACCGCCGGGTCCTGGTTGACGACTTGCGTCGCCATGATGAAGGCGCTCATCGTCGCCACCGTGCCGACCGACAGGTCGATGCCGCCGGTCAGCATGGTCATGGTCTGGCAACCGGCGAGGATCGCCAGCGGAATGGCGAATTTGATGGTGTTGGCGATCCAGCGCTCGTTGACGATGCCGGGGCGCAGGATCTGCAGGATCACCACCAGGATGACGAGCAGGATGATCAGCGGGATCAGCGGCCGGTCGGCCATGAAGCGCTTGACGCGGCGGCCCGGGGGGACGGGGGTTGGCGTGATCGCGGTGGTGCTCATG
>NZ_RZQG01000034.1:0-17902 GCF_003998635.1 Mesorhizobium sp. M7D.F.Ca.US.004.03.1.1 | reverse complement strand
CTCGACGGGCTGGAAGGCATGAAGGCGCGGATCAGCGATCCCCAGGGGCAGCGGCAGGCAGCCGCCGCCCTGATCAGGGTGATCGACCTGACTTTGAAGGCATGATCGCGAACCAATCGAAGAACATCGATTGGTCGTTTAGGCCCGACGGCGAACCACCTCGGGATTCTTGCGCACAGCGAGGAATTCCTTGACCCGCCGGCCGGGTGCGGGACCGCGCACCGGCTTGAAGCCGTCATCGAGTTCGCCGGAGAGATCGAGCGTCGGACGCTTGCCGACGGCGTCGTAATTCTCTTCCAGCCAGTCGCTGGCGGCGGTGCGGCCGAGATCGCGCAGATAAGTCAGGAATGCCCATTCGGCATTGACCTTGGACGATGCCGACAGGTCCTTGAACGCTTCATCGGCATCGATGCGATGCATGCGGATGTCGCGGTATTCGCCATGCGGCAGACGGCCGGCGGCGATCAGCTCCTTGACGAAGGCGATCGAGCGGAATTCGCGCAGCAGCCCGGCGTTGAAGGTGATCTCGTCGATGCGGTTCTGAATCTCGTTGGCGCTCCTTGGTGTTCCCTCCCGCACCACTGGATTGATCTGCACCAGAAGCACGTCCTCGGTCGCCGCCGTCTTGAAGAACGGATAGAGCGCCGGGTTGCCGCCATAGCCGCCATCCCAATAGGGCACGCCCTTGATCTCGACGGCACGGAACAGCTGCGGCAGACAGGCCGAGGCCATCACCGTGTCGAGGTCGATCTCGCCATCGGAAAAGACACGTAACTGTCCGGTCTCGACATTGGTCGCCGAGACGAACAGTTCCATCGACTTGCAGGCGCGGACATTCTTGAAATCGATCTCCTGCTGAACCACGTCGCGCAGCGGATTGAGGCCGAGCGGGTTGGCGACGTAGGGCGAGAACACCCGCGACATGGTGTCGAAGAAGAGATAGCCCGGTGTGTTCTCGATCGACCAGTTGCCCCAGGCGACATCCCACGGCATGCGCTGCACCGGGCTGAACCGGCCCTTGGCCGCCACCGCACGCCAGAAATCGTCGAGTTTTTGCCGCGCGCCTTCAACACCGCCGCGGACAAAACCGTCGGCCAGCGCCACCGCATTCATGGCGCCGGCGCTGGTGCCGGACACCGCTGATATCTCCAGCCGTCCGTCCTCCAGCAGCCGGTCGAGCACGCCCCAGGAAAAGGCCCCGTGCGAGCCGCCGCCCTGAAGTGCGACGTTGATCTTCTTCGTCTCCTCCGCCTTGCCGTTTTTGGTCATGGCGTCGTCCTTGATCTGTCCCTTTGGGGTGATGAGAAAATTCTGCGCCTCACGCGGCGGTCCAGCCGCCGTCGATCGAGAGATGCGTGCCGTTGACCTGCGCCGCCGCGTCCGAGCACAGGAACACCGCCGCTGCCGCGATCTGCTCGACCGTGACGAATTCCTTGGTCGGCTGCTTGTCCAGCATGACCTCGCGGATGACCGTCTCGCGGTCCATCTGATGGGCTTTCATCTGGTCGGGGATCTGCGCCTCGACCAGCGGCGTCAGCACATAGCCCGGGCAGATGGCGTTGCAGGTGATTTTGTCACGCGCCAGTTCAAGCGCAACGGTCTTGGTCAATCCCATGATGCCGTGCTTGGCCGCGACATAGGCCGACTTGAACGGAGACGCGACCAGACCATGCGCCGAGGCGATGTTGACGATCCGGCCGCCGCCGGACTTTTTCATCAGCGGAATGGCGGCTGCGATGGTGTGGAACGCCGAGGACAGGTTGATGGCGATGATGGCGTCCCATTTCTCGATCGGGAAGTCTTCCACCGGCGCGACATGCTGGATGCCGGCATTGTTGACCAGGATATCGACCGAGCCGAATGTCTCGGCCGCCCTGGCGACAAGCGCCCGGCATTCTGCCGGTTTCGACATATCAGCCTTGATGTAGGCGGCCTTCACCTTGTGCTGTCTGGCGATCGCGTCAGTGATGGCGTGGTCGGCAGCCGTGTCGGAGAAGGAATTGACGACGACGTTATGGCCTTCGGCCGCCAACGCCTGGGCGATGGCCAAGCCAATGCCTGATGTGGAGCCGGTGATAATCGCGGTTTTTCTGGCGGCCAAGGGCGGAATCCTCTGGTTACGGCAAGAGCGGACTTATGTTGCAGTGCAGCATATATGCTCAATGCGACGCAATAACAGCGGCCAGAATTTGCGGCGAGATGAAATTTTCGTCATGAGCGGTCACACAGCCGCTCCCGGGAGGACGTCGGCTGGATCGCCCCGTCCTTCCCTACAAAACAAAGAAGCCTCAGGCGACGAGGTCCGGCACCGGCCCGACATAACGCGACTGCGGACGGATCAGCCGTCCGGTCGTCTGCTGCTCGCGTGCATGCGCAATCCAGCCGGCGACACGCCCGGCGGCAAAGACATTGCTGAAGGCTGACGGTGGAAAGCCCGCCGCCTCCAGCAGCAGCGCGGTGTAGAACTCGACATTGGTCTGCAGCGAGCGCGACGGCTTGGTGACCCGCAGCACGTCAAGCGCTGCTTGCTCCACTGTCTCCGCGAAGACCAGCCGGCGGCCGGTTTCGCCCTCGCCGCCGAGTTGCCGTACGACCGCTTTCAGCACATCGGCGCGCGGATCGCGCACGCGGTAGATGCGATGTCCGAACCCCATGATGCGCTCGCCATGCGCGACCTCGTCGCGCAGCCAGCCGGCGGCATCGCCATGCTTCGCGATCGCATCCAGCATCTCGATCACCGGCCCTGGCGCGCCGCCATGCAGCGGCCCCTTGAGCGCGCCAAGCCCGGCCAGCACGGACGATGTCAGGCCGGCCAGTGTCGAAGCGACCACGCGGGTGGCAAAGGTCGATGCGTTGAGGCCATGGTCGCAGACGGTCACCAGATAGGTGTCGAGCGCGTTCGCCAGTGCCGGTGAGGCGACGCTGCCGCTCAGCATCCGCAACATGTCGGCGGCATGGTCGGCGCGGCTGTCCGGCGCGATCGGCTCCTCGCCACGCTGCAGGCGCAACAAGGCCGGCGTCAGCACGGCGGGCGCCGCGATCAGCAGCAAGGCGTCCGTCAGCCTGTCGCCGTCCGGCAGTAGCGCCATGCCGGCGCGCATGGCACTGTAGACATCGAGCGATGCCAGCAGGGGCAACGAGGGCAAAAGCCGCTCAAACACGTCCGCACGTGCTTGGCCTAGCGCCCGGGTCAGGTCCGCATCGCCGTGAAGGTCGTCGAAGAAGCCGTCGAGCAGCAGGCGCACCACCTGGGCATAGTTCCAGCGGCCGGCCAGCTCCGGCAGCGAGTGACCTCGGATCGTCAGACGACCGCCAAGACCATCCACGTCGGAAAGCACGGTTTCCGCCGCTACCACGTCATCGAGCCCATTCGCCATAGCCTTGTCTCCTTGAAGCATTTCCAGATCGGAGATAAGGCTGGGCAACATGTCCATCAATCTTGATCAATAGAATCAATATCAAAGGTCGATATGTCCGAGTGGTTGTCCAGGGAAGAAGCGCTCGAGCGCCTCAAGGTGCGGGCAGACGCTGTACGCCTATGTCAGCCGTGGGCGCATCGGCATGCGGCCCGACCGCGCCGATCCGCGCCGCAGCCAGTATCGCGCCGACGACATTGCAGCCCTGGCGACCCGCCGGGCACGCGGCCGCAGCCCTTCGGCTATCGCCGAAAGCGCGATCGCCTGGGGTGAGCCGTCGATCGCAACGGCGATCTCGACCGTCTCGCACGGTCGACTCATCTATCGCGGGCAGGACGCCGCAGCGCTTTCTGCATATGCCACATTGGAAGAAGCAGCCGCAGTGCTCTGGGCTCTGCCTGAACCGGTGACTTTCGAAGCACCGTCACCGGATGCGCCCTATCAGCCTGGCCGAGCCTCGGCCTTTGCACGACTTGCCGTGCTTGCCGGCCAGGGGCGCCCATCGCTTGGGCGCAGCGCCGCCTCGCTGCATGCCGATGCCGCGCACGCGGTCGGCGTGCTGGCCGGCGCGCTGGGCGCGCCGGCGGGATCAGGTCCGGTCCACCAGCGGCTGGCGCAGGAGTGGTTGGTGGATGCTGGCGGGGCGGACGCGATCCGCCGGGCGCTTGTCCTGCTTGCCGATCATGAACTGAATGCGTCGACCTTCGCCGCGCGCGTCGCAGCCTCGACCGGCGCGCCGCTGGCCGCTTGCCTGCTCGCTGGGCTCGCGACGCTATCGGGGCCACGTCATGGCGGCGCCGGCGAGGCGGTGATGCAACTGGCCGAGGATGCGGCGCGACATGGCGCTGAGGCGACGATCCGGCGCTGGCTCAGCCATGACCGGCCGCTGCCGGGATTCGGTCATCAGCTCTATCCCGACGGCGACCCCCGAGGGGCGGCGCTGCTGTCGGTGATCGAGGTTGACGGCACACTATCGTCGCTGCGCGATGCTGCTCTTGCCGCTACCGGTGCGCTTCCCAACGTCGACTTTGGGCTGGCCGCCCTGACGCGCAGCCTTGCCTTGCCGCGCGATGCACCGTTCCGCCTGTTTGCGCTCGCACGCAGCGTCGGCTGGGCCGCGCACACGGTCGAACAGATAACAAGCGGAAGTGTCATCAGGCCGCGCGGCCGCTATGAGGGGGTGCTGCCTTAGAGCAATTCCAGGAAAAGTGTGAAACGGTTTTCCGTCCGGAATTGCGTCAAAACAGAGAGTTAGAGCATGATCCCGAAAAGTGGGTACCGGTTTTCACGGACAAACGGTTTCCGTTTGTCCAGCGATCATGCTCAAACAAACAGATAGAGGGCGCAGCAATCCGATGGGCCGTTGCGATCGGATCTTTCGATCCGGAATTCTCACGACATCGTGTCGAGCTTGCGCTGCATGGCCGCGATCTGATCCTTCAATTCCTGAAGGTCGTCAGGTTTTTCTGGCGTTTCCTTCCTGGCCGGCTCGGGCGTTGGCGCAGCCGCTGGCGCGGAGCCAGAGGGCGGGAACGGCGTGAACAGCCGCATCGCATTCTGGAACATTTCCATGTTGCGGCGTGTCTGTTCCTCCAGCGCCTTGATCGGCGTGGTGATCTTCATCATGTCGAGCGGCGACTTGCCGATCGCACCCTTCATCTGCTCGCGAAAGCGCTCCTGTTCCTTGGAGAAGGCGAGCATCGACTGCTCGAGGAAGCTTGGCACGATCATCTGCATCTGGTCGCCGTAATAAGCGATGAGCTGGCGCAGAAACGGGATCGGCAGCATGTTCTGCCCATCCTTGTTCTCCAGTTCGAAGATGATCTGTGTCAGCACCGGATGCGTGATGTCGTCGCCGGTCTTGGCGTCCTGGACGGTGAACTCCTCGCCCTTCTTGACCATCTCGGCGAGGTCCTCGAGCGTCACATAGGTGCTGGTGCCGGTGTTGTAGAGGCGGCGATTGGCGTATTTCTTGATGATGATCGGATCGTCTTTAGCGGCCATCTACATCCTCCCAGGGACACCGGCGCGCCTCTGAGTAAGCCGCCGATAACGATTGTGCCTTTTTTGAGGATATGCGCAAAAGCCTCACAATTCCAAGCAGTTTGTGCAGTGCGGGATCACTAAATGCTGCATAGCGGGCAAAATATGCTGCGCAGCAATGGACGAATGGCCGCCACGGCAAGGCGCGACCTGCTTGCCGCGCATGGGCGCCATGCCCATTTCCGGTTTGACTTGGGGTTGGGAAAGGGCAAGAAAAGTCCTCAACGACAGAACAACACCTTGAAGTCTGGAGAAGAAAATGTCCGCTTCCATCGTCATTGCCAGTGCAGCGCGCACGCCGGTCGGTTCCTTCAACGGCGCCTTCGCCGCCACCCCGGCGCATGAGCTCGGTGCCATCGTCATCAGGGAATTGCTGTCGCGTGCCGGTGTCGAACCAGGCGAGGTCGACGAGGTCATCCTCGGTCAGGTGCTGACTGCCGCTCAGGGTCAGAACCCGGCCCGCCAAGCATCGATCAATGCCGGCCTGCCCAAGGAAACCACCGCCTGGGGCCTCAATCAGGTTTGCGGCTCGGGCCTGCGCGCCATTGCGCTCGGCATGCAGCAGATCGCCACCGGCGATGCCAAGGTGATCATAGCCGGCGGCCAGGAATCGATGTCGCTTTCGACGCATGCCCAGCACCTGCGCGCCGGTGTCAAGATGGGCGACTTCAAGCTGATCGACACCATGATCAAGGACGGGCTGTGGGATGCCTTCAACGGCTATCACATGGGCAACACCGCCGAAAACGTCGCACGTCAGTTCCAGATCACCCGCGAAGACCAGGACCAGTTTGCGCTCGCCTCGCAGAACAAGGCCGAGGCCGCGCAGAAGGCCGGCAAGTTCAAGGACGAGATCGTCGCCGTCACCATCAAGAGCAAGAAGGGCGACACCATCGTCGACCAGGACGAATACATCCGCCACGGCGCCACGATCGACGCCATGACCAAGCTGAAGCCGGCTTTCGACAAGGACGGCACGGTGACCGCCGCCAATGCCTCCGGCATCAATGACGGCGCCGCTGGCGCGCTGCTGATGAGCGAAGCGGAAGCGGTGAGGCGCGGCATCACCCCGCTGGCGCGCATCGTGTCCTGGGCAACCGCCGGCGTCGATCCGCAGATCATGGGCACCGGACCTATTCCCGCCTCGCGCAAGGCATTGGAAAAGGCCGGCTGGTCGGTCGGCGATCTCGACCTGGTCGAGGCCAACGAAGCCTTTGCCGCCCAGGCCTGCGCCGTCAATAAGGACATGGGCTGGGATCCCTCGATCGTCAACGTCAATGGCGGCGCCATTGCCATCGGCCACCCGATCGGCGCGTCGGGCGCCCGCGTCTTCAACACGCTGGTCTTCGAAATGCGCCGTCGCGGCGCCAAGAAAGGCCTCGCCACCCTATGCATCGGCGGCGGCATGGGCGTCGCCATGTGCGTCGAAGCATTCTGAAGAAAGTCACCAACCCGGGCGGCGCGAGCCGCCCGTTCTGTATCCAGTGCCTGCCAAGCCCGACAACAGGGCGATATCAAAAAAGGGGAAATGCATGACCAAGGTAGCAATCGTCACAGGCGGATCGCGCGGTATCGGCGCGGCGATCTCGATCGCATTGAAGACCGTCGGCTATTCGGTTGCCGCGAACTATGCCGGCAATGACGAAGCGGCGGCGAAATTCAAGGCCGAGACCGGCATTCCGGTCTACAAATGGTCTGTCGCCGACTATGACGCCTGCGCCGCCGGCATCAAGCAGGTCGAGGCCGATCTCGGCCCGGTCTCGGTGCTGGTCAACAATGCCGGCATCACCCGTGACGCCATGTTCCACAAGATCACGCGTGAACAGTGGAAAGAGGTCATCGACACCAACCTGTCCGGCGTCTTCAACATGACGCATCCGCTGTGGGGCGGCATGCGCGACCGCAAGTTCGGCCGCGTCATCACCATCTCCTCGATCAACGGCCAGAAGGGCCAGGCCGGCCAGGTCAACTATTCCGCCGCCAAGGCCGGCGACATCGGTTTCAGCAAAGCTCTCGCTCAGGAGGGGGCGCGCGCGGGAATCACCGTCAACGTCATCTGCCCCGGCTACATCGCCACCGAGATGGTCAAGGCGATCGACGAGAAGGTGCTCAACGAGCGTATCATTCCGCAGATCCCCGTCGGCCGCCTCGGCGAGCCCGAAGAAATCGCGCGCTGCGTCGTCTTCCTCGCATCCGAAGATGCCGGCTTCATCACCGGCTCGACCATCACGGCCAATGGCGGCCAATACTTCGCCTGACGACGTGGCGATTTAGGTGGAGAGATCGACGGGCCGGCACACCGGCCCGTTTTTCGTTGCCGGCATGATCCCTTTGACGTGCTCGCGACGGCAGCTGACCCAATCCGGCACGCAGAGGTTAACAGCCACCCGCTGCCCTGTGCGAAAGCTGCTTCGCAACCTGTGGATTCTCGGTGGATAAGCTGTTCACAACACAAGATATTGGGGTGAACAAACCAAGAAAATTCCGGCATCGCTGATTCGTCGCCGATTCGTTCCGGCTTTGAGCGGAACGTTAACGACGACAGCCGGAATCGCCTGCCAGTTCCTTAACGTCGATTAAGAAAGATCAACAATTTCATAATCTTGGCCAAGGCGCGCCAAGCCAATATGATCGTTCATCGGCAAAGGTTAACGGCAACGCCCTCTTAGCATCAAACGGGCCAGTTCAGCGATTCAGCATGTGGTGCGACTCGCGGTCGCAAAATCCACATGTAGCCGTGAACAAAAGCTGAATCTGCAGGAGTCACTGATTCGTCGCTGATTCGTTCCAGACTCGTTCTATCTGTTAATCCGCAGCCGATTGTGAGCTTGACAAAAACACCTTCTGGCCGCTGGCGGAACATTCCGCTTTCGCTTCGCGCCCGAAATCCCTATGTGTCGCCTGTCATACGCGCCACTTGAGGCACGCTCCCGACAACCAGAGGCCAGAAAGCCTTATTTCCAGGTCCCAGAAGCCTTATTCTAGGTCGATGAACATCCAGCCCAAACACACCGAGCCGCTGATCCTGTCGGGCCGCGACGTGACCGCCGTGCTTGGGCCGACCAACACCGGCAAGACCCATCTCGCCATCGAGCGCATGGTGGCGCATGAGAGTGGCATCATCGGCCTGCCGCTCAGGTTGCTGGCGCGTGAGGTCTATGCCCGCGTGTGCGAAAAGGTCGGCGCCCACAAGGTCGCGCTGATCACCGGCGAAGAAAAGATCCAGCCGCCGGGCGCCAGATATTCGGTCTGCACCGTCGAAGCCATGCCGCGCGAGACCGACGCCGCCTTCGTCGCCATCGACGAGGTGCAGCTTGCCGGCGACCTTGAGCGCGGCCACATCTTCACAGACCGCATCCTGCATTTGCGCGGCCGCCAGGAGACGCTGCTGCTGGGTGCGGCCACCATGCACGGCATCCTGCAGCGCCTGCTGAGGGGGGTCTCGGTGGTGACGCGGCCAAGGCTGTCGCATCTTGCCTATGCCGGTTCGAAGAAGCTGACACGCCTGCCGCGGCGCACGGCAATCGTCGCCTTCTCCGCCGACGAGGTCTACGCCATCGCGGAACTCATCCGCCGCCAGCAAGGCGGTGCCGCCGTCGTGCTCGGCGCGCTCTCGCCGCGCACCCGCAACGCCCAGGTGGCACTATTCCAGTCCGGCGATGTCGACTATCTCATTGCCACCGACGCCATCGGCATGGGCCTCAACCTCGATCTCGACCACGTCGCCTTCGCCCAGAACCGCAAGTTCGATGGCTTCCAGTATCGCAACCTGACGGCGGCCGAGCTTGGCCAGATCGCCGGCCGTGCCGGCCGGCATCTGCGCGACGGCACCTTCGGCGTCACCGGTCAGGTCGACCCCCTGGACGAGGAGCTGATCAAGAAGATCGAAGGCCATGATTTCGATCCGGTAAAGGTGCTGCAGTGGCGCACCGCGCATTTCGACTTTGCTAGCCTCGATGCGCTGAAGCGCTCGATTGAAACCAACGCCCCGGTCGAGGGCCTGACGCGGGCATTGCCTGCTGTCGACGCGCAGGCACTCGAGCATCTGTCGCGCGACGAGGACATCCGCGCACTCGCCACCAATGCCAAACGGGTGGCGCTGCTGTGGGAAGCCTGCGCGCTGCCCGACTACCGCAAGATCGCACCTGCCCAGCATGCCGACCTCATTGCCTCGATCTACACGGACCTCGCACGCCACGGCCATGTCGACGAGAATTACATGGCCGAGCAGGTGCGCCGCGCTGACACAACGGAGGGCGATATTGACACGCTGTCGCATCGCATTGCCCAGATCCGCACCTGGACATTCGTGTCGAACCGGCCCGGCTGGCTGGCCGATCAGGCACACTGGCAGGAAAAGACGCGCGAAATCGAAGACAGATTGTCGGATGCGCTGCATGAGCGGTTGACGAAACGCTTCGTAGACCGCAGGACTTCCGTCCTCATGCGGCGCCTTAGAGAAAATACCATGCCTGAAGCCGAAATTAGTCCTACCGGAACTGTCCTTGTCGAAGGCCACCATGTCGGCGAGTTGCAAGGGTTCCGCTTCACCGCTGATCAGACCGCCGGCGGCGAAGACGCCAAGGCAGTGCGCACCGCCGCGCAGAAGGCGCTGGCCGCCGAGTTCGAGGCGCGTGCCGAACGCTTCGGCGCCTCGGCCAATGGCGACATCGCGCTTGGCTCGGACGGCACGCTGCGCTGGATCGGCGCGCCAATCGGTACGCTGGTCTCGGGCGAAGACGGGTTGAAGCCGCGCCTGGTGCTGCTGGCCGACGAACAGCTGACCGGCCCGGCGCGCGACAAGGTTGCCGCGCGTGCCGAACGTTTCGTCAATTTCCAGATCGAGTCGCTGCTGAAGCCGCTGGTCGACCTGAAGAATGCCGACCAGATTTCCGGCATCGGCCGTGGCATCGCCTTCCAGCTGGTCGAGAATTTCGGTCTCATCAACCGCCGCGACATCGCCGAGGAGATGAAGTCGCTCGACCAGGAAGGCCGCGCCGCGCTTCGCCGACTTGGCGTGCGCTTCGGCGCCTACCATGTCTTTGTGCCGGCGCTGATCAAGCCGGCGCCTGCGGGGCTGGTGACGCTGCTGTGGGCGCTGAAGAACGACGGCAAGGACAAGCCAGGCTTTGGCGACGTGGTCCATGCGCTCGCCTCTGGCCGCACCTCTGTGGTCATCGATCCTGCCTTCGACAAGACATTCTACAAGCTTGCCGGCTATCGCAATCTCGGCCGCCGCGCCGTGCGCATCGATATTCTGGAACGGCTGGCCGATCTGATCCGTCCGGCGACCAACTGGAAGCCCGGTCTCGGCCAGCGTCCGGATGGCGCCTATGACGGCCAGTCCTTCATGGTGACGCCGCCGATGATGTCGATCCTCGGCGCCACCGCCGACGACATGGAAGAAATCCTCAAAGGCTTGGGCTACCGCGCCGAGCCGAAGCCAGCCGTCGAGGTCAAGGCGCGGCTCGAAGCACAGGACAATGCCGCGCGCGAAGCGGCGGTGGCAAAGTTTGCGGCGGAAGAGGCTGCACGAGCCGAGCAGGCCAAAGCGGCCGAAGCCGCTTCAACGGATGCCGCGGCAGAGGCAGCAATCGAAGGGTCGGAGCCGGCATCGGACACAGTGGCCGTTTCGGAAACGGCGGCCGAGATCGTCGCGGACGCTGCGGCCGAACCTGCTGTGCCTGCCGTGGAAGAACAGGCGGACGCTCCGGTCGAAGCCGTGCAAGACGAAGCGCCTGCAGCCGAGACTGCTGCCGAAGCCGCTGAACCGGCGCCGGTTGAACCGCAGGCAGAGGCTGAGACTGGCCAGATTGAAGCCGCGGCGGCAGAAGAAGCCGCACCGGCCGAGCTGGTGTTGGATGCCGCGCCCGCGACGGACGCGGTCCCGGACGAACCTACTGCGGTGGCTGAAGCAGCCGCCGGTGAAGCCTCTCCAGAAGCCGAAGCGCCAAAACCTATCCTGTTGTGGCGTCAGGGGCGGTTCGAACAGCGCCCGCGCAACCGCGACGACAACCGCAGGAACAATCGCCCGCGCAACGGACAAGCGCGCGGCCGAAGTGATGCGCCTGCGGATGCCGCCGGCGCACCGGCCGCAGCTGCACCCGGAGAACGTCCGGCCCATGAAGGACGGCGCGATGGAGCCGGTAAGCCGCGCTTCGACCGCTCGAAGTTCAAACCCAAGCCGCAGGCCGAAGGCGAACAGCGGCGTGAGGGCCGGCCGCAAGGCGAGCGTCCCGACCGCCGCGAAGGCCGTCCCGACTGGAAGGGTGGTCCGCAAGGCGGCAAGCCCGCCTTCCAGCCGAAGCCGCGCGAGGAGCGCCCGGTGCGCTTCGATCCGGACTCGCCCTTCGCCAAGCTCGCCGCTCTGCGCGACCAGCTGAAGAAGTAGAACCCGGCTCGCTTCGATGGTTGCTGAAGGCCGCCAGCGTATAGACAAATGGCTGTTCTTCTCGCGCGCCGTGAAATCACGCTCGCTGGCGGCAAAGTTGGTCATCGCCGGCCGGGTCCGCATCAATCGCGACAAAGCAGCGCAGGCCTCCGATCAGGTCAAGCCAGGCGACGTGCTGACCATCACGCTTGAGCGGCGCATTTTCATCTGGAAGGTGCTCGGCGCCGGTGCACGACGCGGCCCGGCCGAGGAGGCCCGCACGCTCTACGAGGATATCTCGCCACCGCCCGCACCGAAGGGCGAAGCCCCTCCTGATGCAATTCCGGGGCTGCGTGAGGCCGGTAGCGGCCGCCCGACCAAGAAGGAACGCCGCCAGACCGACCGACTGCTCGGCGAAGATTGATGCCTAGCGTACGCAGCGGTTTTGCGACAGCGATACGCCTAAGGCAAGAACTGAGCCCGGCAAACAAGACGTTCTGCGGGACATGACTGACTTCCGCCGGCGCTGCCGTCTGGAATTCCATTCCGGAAACACCGGCACCGCCCGCAATGGCTACCCTTGCAAGCGGTCGATAAAGGCGTTACCTGACGGAAAAAGCCCAACAAAAATGGGACGTCCCGGAGCCGACCGATGACCTATGTCGTGACCGACAATTGCATCAAATGCAAATACATGGACTGCATCGAGGTCTGTCCGGTCGACTGTTTCTACGAAGGCGAGAACATGCTCGTCATCCATCCCGACGAGTGCATCGACTGCGGCGTTTGCGAGCCGGAATGCCCGGCCGACGCAATCAAGCCCGACACCGAGCCGGGCCTCGACAAATGGCTGCAGGTCAACACCGAATACGCCGAGAAATGGCCCAACATCACCGCCAAGAAGGAACCGCCGGCAGACGCCAAATCCTTCGACGGCGAGGCCGGTAAGTTCGAGAAATACTTCTCGGCAGAGCCCGGCGAGGGCGATTGACAACACGGCCGCAAAGGCCGGTATTACGCAAGGTAAGAGGCAGGTCACATTAACCGGCTTGACAGCTGGCGCCGACCCGTGGCCTTCGCGTATGCAGCAAAACCTTGATTCTTCCGACTTTTTGTGTTACATCAGCCAAACATGCCGGTGACACAACGTCGATTTATGGCGCAGACGCCCCAAATCACTGAAAGGTGAAAATCCCATTCCGGACCAGAGCGATCTGGGCCAGGCGGCCGCAATATTGCGTTTGCCGGTCCGGCTTTTCCGATGGGTTCATCTGTTGTGCGGCTAACGATCGGTTTCCCCGATCGCGCGAGTTCGGGCCGGCAGGACGCCGGTACCACAACAAGGAGTTCAGGGCGTAATGGCAACGATCACCCCGCAGAAGAAGTCCACCGCTGCGCGTCACGGTTTCAAGACCGGCGAATACATCGTCTATCCGGCGCATGGCGTCGGCCAGATCGTCTCGATCGACGAGCAGGAAGTTGCTGGACACAAGCTGGAACTGTTCGTCATCGACTTCTCGAAGGACAAGATGCGCCTGAAGGTGCCGGTCGCCAAGGCGACCTCCATCGGCATGCGCAAACTGTCGGAAGAGGATTATGTCGAGCGCGCGCTGAAGGTCGTGCAGGGCCGCGCCCGCGTCAAGCGCACCATGTGGTCGCGCCGCGCCCAGGAATATGATGCGAAGATCAATTCCGGCGACCTGATCTCGATCTCCGAAGTTGTGCGCGACCTCTACCGCGCCGACAACCAGCCGGAGCAGTCCTATTCCGAGCGTCAGCTCTACGAGGCGGCGCTCGACCGCATGGCCCGCGAGATCGCGGCCGTCAACCGTATGTCGGAAACCGAAGCCGTGCGCCTGATCGAGGTCAACCTCAACAAGGGCCCTAAGCGTGGCGCCAAGGCCGACAATGAGGAAGCCGAGCAGGAAGAAGCTGCCTGAGCTTTTTCGCCTTTGAATTCATGAAAAACCCGGCCTCGCGCCGGGTTTTTTGCTTTCTGGCGTGACGCTCAACCGAAGGCAGCGCTTACACCTCGCCGCCACCTTCCCTCATGGCCTCCTGCTTCAGCGTCGCAATGAAGCGCTTGGTCCGTTGCTGCTCAGGGTTGTTGAACAGCACCGCGGCCGGCCCCTTCTCGACGATGACGCCGGCGTCCAGGAACACCACTTCCTGGGCGATCTTGGAGGCGAGCCGCAGATCATGTGTCGCCATCACCATGGTCGTGCCTTCGCTGGCCAGCTTGCCGAGCACGTCGACCACCTCTTGCGCCAGTTCCGGGTCGAGCGCCGAGGTCGGTTCGTCGCAAAGCAGCACTTTCGGTGACGGCGCCAGGGCGCGGGCGATCGCCACGCGCTGCTGCTGGCCGCCGGACAGCGTCGCCGGCCAGGCATCGGCCTTGTGCGCCATGCCCACCTTCTCCAGCAAAGCCAGCGCCCGCTCGCGGGCCCTCTCAGGCGGCCATTTCAGCACCGTCACCAGCCCTTCCATGACATTTTCGATCGCGGTGCGATGCGGAAACAGCTGGAAGTTCTGGAACACCATGCCGGTCTGCAGGCGCAGGCGCTGGATATCCCTGGCCGGAACCCTGCCGCCAGGGTGGAATTCGAGCGTCTCGTCGCCGATACGCACCCTGCCCGAGGTCGGGATCTCCAGGAGGTTGATGCAGCGCAGTAGGGTGCTTTTTCCGCCGCCCGAAGGGCCGACAAGCGCCGTGACGTTGCCTTCGGCAATGGTGACCGTCACACCCTTCAGCACGAGATTGTCGCCAAAGCGCTTCTCGATTTTGGTAAGGCCGATCATGAGCGTGCCTCCAGGAAGCCGCCATAGCGATTGAGCCGGGTCTCCAGCCGCGTCTGCAAGGCCGACAGCACCGAACTCAACGCCAGATAGAGGATCGCCGCCTCGACATAGAGGATCAGCGGCTCATAAGTGGTGGCGACGATGCGCTGCGCCGCCTGGAACATCTCCGGCACGGTGATGGCGGCGGCCAGCGAGGTGTCCTTGACCAGCGAGATGAAGGTGTTGGAAAGCGGCGGCACCGCGACCCGGCCGGCCTGCGGCAGGATGGTGCGCCGCATCGCCTGACTCCAGGTCATGCCGATCGAATAGGCGGCTTCCCACTGGCCCTTCGGCACCGAGCCTATTGCCGCGCGGATGATTTCCGAGGTGTAGGCGCCGATGTTGAGCGTGAAGCCGATCAACGCCGCCGTGAAGGCGTCGAGCAGGATGCCGACCGACGGCAGGCCGTAGAAGATCAGGAACAGCTGCACCAAAAGTGGCGTGCCGCGGAAGATCCAGACATAGAAGCGCACAAGCGCGACCAGCGGCTTCGGCCCGAACAGCCGGGCAAGTGCTGCACCCAGGCCGACCGTCAAGCCAAGAGCGAAGGACAACAGCGTCAGCGGCACGGTGAAGATCAGCGCCGCCCACAGGAGCGAAGGCAGCGACTCCAGCATCAGTTGCAGCCAGTGCGGCACGTAAGACCCTCCAAATTGGTCGAGGCAGTTGGTCAAGACGCGAATGCGTCAGCCATATCACGACAAAAGCGGCGGGCCGTCAAAGACGGCTCGCCGCTCGATATCTCTCGTGGCCGGAGACCGGCCCACCTCATTAGATTACTTCGAAACGTCCTGGCCGAAATAGGTGTCGGCGATCTTCTTGTAGGTGCCGTCGGCCTTGATGTCGGCCAGCGCCTTGTTGATCGCCGCGACCAGCTCCGGATCACCCTTGCGCACGATGACGCCGGAATAGTCGGCGTTTTCCTCTTGTGCGGCGATCTTCACATTGGCGTCGGGCTTGTGCTTCTTGAAGTCGAGGAACGACAGGCTGTCATTGATGGTGGCATCGGCACGGCCTGTCAGAAGCAGCTGGATCGACTGGTCGAAGCCATCGGTGCCGACCAGCTCGGCGCCATTCGTCTCGGCCAGCTTGCCGAAATTCGAGGTCAACGACTGTGCCGACTTCTTGCCTTTGAGATCGGCGAAGCTCTTGATGTCGGTGTTGTCGCCGCGCACGATCAGCACCGCCTTGGAGGCGATGTAGGGATCGGAGAAATCGTACTTGGCCTTGCGGGCGTCGGTGATGCCGACTTCGTTGATGACGGCGTCATAGCGATTGGCGTCGAGACCGGCGATCAACCCGTCCCACTTGCCTTCGAGGAACTCGGCCTTGACGCCGAGCTTGTCGGCGATCGCCTTGGCGATTTCGACGTCGAAGCCGACCAGCGCGCCGGAAGTGTCATGATAGGTGAATGGCGCATAGGTGCCTTCCGTGCCGATCTTGATGGCCCCGGCCTGCTTGATCTGGTCGAGATTGGCGCCGGCATGGCCTACGGCGACAGCCAGAGCCTGCAGCGTTCCGGCGATGATGAGCGACTTGAGCCATTTCATTTTTCTGTGATCCCGTCCTTGGCCGGATATCCGGCATGTTGTGAGCGCTGGAAACTGGCAGATGCAAGGCAAGAAAATAAGGAATGAAATTTCAAAAACAAACCGCTCTTGAAATCGGATACTCAAGATTCTGCTTTTTCGACGAGAGTCGGCGCCATTCCAGACCATCCCGCAAGCCGTCTGGACAGCGCGTCAGGCGCGGCGCCGGCCAGGGAACCATTCCCCTGCATGGCACGTTCTGGCTGTTCTAGGGCACGACGCCGCCATTTCAACCCGGGCGCCAGCCAAGTTTGCAAAGTCATCCGCATCGCCCAGGGAGCGCCTCATGATGGAAGACACGGCAGGACGGATCATGGTCCGCGCGGCAATGAGGGCCCCCTACCTCGAACGTGACGAGGAGCATCGGCTGGCATTGCTCTGGAAAGAGGACAACGACCAGAACGCGCTACACAGCATCACCGTCGCCCATATGCGGCTGGTCATTTCCATGGCCTCCAAATTCCGCCATTACGGCTTGCCGCTTGGCGATCTGATCCAGGAGGGTCATGTCGGCCTGCTTGAAGCCGCCGCCCGCTTCGAGCCCGAGCGCGAGGTGCGGTTCTCGACCTATGCGACGTGGTGGATCCGCGCCTCGATGCAGGACTACATCCTGCGCAACTGGTCGATCGTGCGCGGTGGCACCAGCTCGGCGCAGAAGGCGCTGTTCTTCAACCTGCGACGCCTGCGCGCGCGGCTGGCGAATGGCGCCGAGCCGCTGTCCAACGCAACGCTCTATCGCGAAGTGTCGGAGGCACTCGGCGTCTCCGAAGCCGATGTGGCGATGATGGATTCGCGGCTGTCGGCACCCGACTCCTCGCTCAACATGCCGATTGCCGACGATGCGGGTTCGACTGAGCGGATGGATTTCCTGGTCTCGGACGATCCCTTGCCCGACGAGATCGTCGGCGACAAGATTGATGTCGCGCGCCGCTCGCTCTGGCTGAGGGAAGCGCTTCGCGCGCTCAACGCACGTGAGCTGAGGATCATCGAGGAACGCCGGCTGAACGATGAGGGCGCGACACTCGAAGCGCTCGGCGAGACACTCGGCATTTCCAAGGAACGTGTTCGCCAGATCGAGGCGCGCGCCATGGAAAAGCTCAAGGTGGCGTTGGTGAAGCAGAACCCGGAGTTCATGGCGACGGCCGCCTGATCTCCTGACGCCCCCGATCTGCTGAAGCAAGGACGACGGCGTCAGACATCCGGCAGCTCGCGACGAGCTTATTTGTCGGTGACGATCTTGACCTTGTCGCCGGCCGAAACCGCAGCGCCCGGCGACAGCGCATTGAGCACGCGGAACAAATCGAGCTTGCGGTCGACGCCAACCATCTGCGCCGAGAGCGAACCCATCGTCTGCCCTGGCTGGACAGTGACGACGCGGATATGCAGCGGCTTCAGCGCCGCCTTTTCGGCAGCGCTGAGAATTCGGAACGAGCCGCTGACCGAACGCGCCACGGTGTCCAGCGAGGTGCTGGCCGAAGGGGCAGCGGTCAGCAGCCGGTAGACCTGGCCACCGGCGCGGATCACGGCGATGTCGAACTGCCAGCCTTCGGCGCCGGCATGCGCGGTCGCCGCCTCGTTGCCGTTGATGGTTTCCTGCTTGACGGTGCTGTCGTCGAGACCGGCCACCCAACCGCTGCGGATATAGT
>NZ_RZQG01000349.1:0-5786 GCF_003998635.1 Mesorhizobium sp. M7D.F.Ca.US.004.03.1.1 | reverse complement strand
GCTTCATCACGACGAAGGCGGCAATCGAGTGCGCATTCTGGCGGAGTTCGGTGATGACGGCGGCTTCATCCACCGTTGGAAGCTGCAGGAGAGCCTGCTCGATTTCCCGCGTTTCGACGCGATAGCCGCGAACCTTGACCTGGTCGTCGCGGCGCCCGAGGAATTCAAGACTGCCATCGCTCGACAAACGGCCGATGTCGCCGGTGTGAAACAGGCGCTGGTCGGGGAAACCGGGAGCGTCGCGAAAATATTTCGCCGTTTCGGAAGGCTGGCGCCAATAGCCGTCGGCCAGAAAGGCACTGCGCACGACGAGTTCGCCGACAGCGCCCGGTTCGACCGGTTGCCCGTCCTCGTCGACGACCAGAAGAAACTTGTCGGCGACGGGTCGAGGCGCTGGCACCGTGCCTGGCGCAGGTGTCTCGCCCGGAGCCACCGATGCCACGGCGATGTGGCCGGCCTCGGTGGAAGAGAAACGATGGCGCAAGTCGCAGGACAGGGCGAAGTGGCGGCGCCATAGCTCGATGTCGGAAGCAATGACCGTCTGGCCTGCCAGCGCCACCAGCCGGACCGAGGGATGCAGGCCCTGGCCGTCGATCATCTCCAGATATTTGCGAAACAGCATGACGGGCGGGTGCAGCAGCGTGATGCGACGCTCGTCGATCCACGCGCCGAGATCGCCGAGACCGCGCGATGCGGCATCGTAGAGTTCCAGCGTGGCTCCATTTAGCAGCGCGCCGAAGACATCCGCCTCCGACGAGGCGAAACTGCAATAGGTCAGAAGAGACTGCCGGTCTGTGGGGGCCAACCCGTCATACCCTGCACAAAGCCAGGCCCTGTGCAGCACGGTGCGATGGCTTTTGACCACACCTTTCGGCCGCCCGGTGCTTCCCGATGTGTAGAAGATCGCGGCCGGGTCACGCGGCTCGACTGGAACGTGCAGCGCATCGGCGGAGTACCGCGCGTCGATGTCTTCCAGCAGCAGAAGCCGGCTTTCATCGCCGACAAGGTCCCGCGCTGCTGCAGCGTGAGCTGCGTCGGTCAGCAGCAGGTCCGGGGCGGCATCGCCGATGATGTCACGTTGCGCTTTGAGCGGCATAGCCGGATGGACGCACAGGAACGCCTTCGCCGCCTTGAGCACGGCCAGCGCGCATATCACCATCTCGGGCGAATGGTCGACAAGATAGGCGACGCATCCGTTCCCCGGCTGCGTGCGCTCGAGGATCGCCCGGGCCAGTTGATTGGTCCGCCGGTCGACCTCATCATAGGTCCATGGCCGGTCGCCGCCACCAATCGCCACGTGCGAGGCAAAGCTGCGCACCACTTTGTCGAAACGCGCCGGGATGCTCCCGTCCAGCTCGCTTCGATCGAATGTCGGCAGCTCAGCCATGGCTTTCGGCAAGCTGGTTTTCCCCGACGATCTCCAGTCCGGGATCGAACCCGGCCTTGCGGGCGTAGGCGAGGAGTGCCTTGTAAGTCGATGACCTCAGCCGCACACCTAGGCTCAGGCTCTCTTGCCTGGTGCGCAATTCCATTTCGCCCGGGATGAGGATTTCAGTG
Source organism: Mesorhizobium sp. M7D.F.Ca.US.004.03.1.1 (assembly GCF_003998635.1). Lineage (NCBI taxonomy): Bacteria > Pseudomonadati > Pseudomonadota > Alphaproteobacteria > Hyphomicrobiales > Phyllobacteriaceae > Mesorhizobium > Mesorhizobium sp. M7D.F.Ca.US.004.03.1.1. The sequence continues at coordinate 4,229 of NZ_RZQG01000349.1, read as the reverse complement.
GCGTTTTCGGCGTGTTCACCATTCCTGGTCTGCTCGATGAGACGATCGACGCGTTCGGTGAAGTCGGCCAAGGGCATGAACCGCTCGGGATCGAGCGCCATGAAGAAATGGCCGTAATCCGGCGTGTGAGAGCCTTCGCGCAACCTGTCCTGATGGTGGTCGCTGCCAAAACCGGCGCCTGTGAGCACGCCGGCAAGCACTTCCATCACCATGGCCAGGCCATAGCCCTTGTGTCCGCCGATCGGTACGCCGAGCCCGGATGCGAGATCGCTAAGGTCTGTCGAAGGCCGCCCGAGCCGGTCCAGAATCCAGCCGGCCGGCAACGGACTGCCTTCGGCGACCGACAGGCCGATCTTGCCGCGCGGCGCTACGCTCATGGCGACGTCGAGAAGGATGGGAAAATGCCGCCCCGCCGGAATGCCGACGCCGAGCGGGTTGTTGCCGAATGTCGGCGTGACGCCGCCGGTCGGCGCCAGGATCAGCGGTCCGTTGGTCGTGCACAGGCCGATCAGCCCTTTCCGTGACGCCTGCCAGACATAGTGGCCGGCGGCGCCGAAATGGTTGGAGCGGCGGACACCGACAATGCCAACGCCGTGCCTGCCCGCCTTTTCGATGGCGAGGTCCATCGCCACCGTGCTGACCCACTGGCCGGGGCCGTTGTCGCCATCGATGCGCGCGATGGTGGCGCTGTCATGTTCGATGCGGATTTGCGGGTGCGAATTGATCTTGCCCGAGGCAATCCGCGTGGCGTAGCGAGGAATGCTGACAATGTCGTGCGTCGGCTGTCCGCGCAGGCTTGCCTCGAGCTGCACTTCGGTGACGATCGCCGCCCCCTGCGCGCTCAGTCCGGCCCGTGTCAGCGCTTCGCGGCCATAGGCACGGAGGCTTTCGATCGTCACCAGAACTTTCGCCGCGTCCGCACCCACCGGTGTAACCGCAACAGTTTGCCCAAGGCCCGCCCGGGAGGCAGCGTGCGCCAGATCGGCGATCGTCTGGTGCTGGTAGAGCTGACGCAGATCGATGGCCAAGCCGGCTTTGCCGGCTTCGACGACGATGTTGATGCTGAGGAGGGAGTTGCCGCCGAGATCGAAGAAATTGTCGTGCAGGCCCACCTCCTCCAGCCTCAGAACCTTCTTCCAGACCGCCACCAGGATCGTCTCGGCCTCCGCTCGCGCCACGCCATGCAACGCGACCTGGCCCAGGGGAGCTACGCCGGGAATTGACCGCGTCGCGGCTTGCGGCTGGCCGGCGAGCAGAGCCCGCCGGTCGATCTTGCCGTTTGGCGTGCGCGGCAAGCGATCCAGGATGACGATGCGTTGAGGCAGCATGTATCGCGGCAGCTGCCGCCGCAGAAAATCGCGCAGTTGCCGAGAGAGAGCCGACGCTTGCGCGTCATGCGGGGCATTGACCGCAACAAAGGCGACCAGGCGTTTGCGATCGCCGATATCGTCATCCTCGATGGCATCCTCGACAACACCGACGAGACATTCGCGTACCTCCGGATGCGTGTGGATCGCAGCCTCGATCTCACCCGGTTCGATACGGAAGCCGTGCATCTTGATCTGTTCGTCGGCACGACCGACAATTTCGATCGTCCCGTCAGGCAGGCAGCGCGCCAGATCGCCGGTTCGCTGCAACCGCTCGCCCGCGCTGAACGGGTTCGGCACGAGGTTGCCGGCCTCGGAGCCATTGATGTAGCCACTGCCGACACCCGCGCCGCCGATATACAGCTCGCCGCTGATGCCGACCGGAACCGGACGGCGGAATGGGTCCAGCACATAGGCCTGCGTATTGGCGATCGGCCGGCCGATCGGGATCATTGCCGCCGAGCCGGCCTCGACCGGAATGGGGTAGACCGTCACGATTCCCGTCGTCTCGGTCTGGCCAAACATGTTGATGAATTCTGTCGCCGGCTTGCAGAGGCGCCGCCATTTTTCGACCAGGGCGCCCGGCAGAGGCTCGCTGGCCGACAGCATCAGCCGCACCCGATTGTCGAGCAGTCTTTGGCGCACGGATGGATCGAGCGACATCAGCATATGCAGGCAGCCGGCCGAAAAGGACGGGACGAGATCCACCACCGACACGCGCTGGCGGCGCACCATCTCGAACAGCACATGCGGGTCGCTGATTTCCTCGACCGAAGCGATCGAAACCGTCGCACCGCACGACAAGGGAACGGCAAACTGCCGCATAGACGAGGAAAACGAAAACGAGGCGGTGTGCAAATAGATGTCGTCTGGTCCAAGTCCGATCGCGCGGACCATCGCCTCCGCGTAATGGCCGACATTCGCCTGCGTGATCATCGCGCCCTTGGGGCGGCCGGTGGAGCCCGACGTATAGATGACGTAGGCGAGCGCATCGGGTACAGCGATGACACCCGAATTGCCGGGATCCTGCTCCGCAACGGACGACCGGCAGGCGTCGATGCAAATGGCCGGCCTGGCGGCGGGTTGGCCCGATGCCTCCGGCTGAAACGCGGCGCCGAATTTCGGCAACAGCGACGTCTCGGTGATGAGCAGTGCCGCACCCGCATCGGCCAGCATGAAGGCAATGCGATCGGGCGGGTAGTCGGGATCGAGCGGCAGAAACGCGCCGCCCGCCTTCCACACGCCAAGCAGCACCGCCAGCACCTCGGCCGACCTTGGCAGGCAGACCGCCGTCAATGTCTCGCGGTCGACGCCGCAACTGCTGAAATAGCGCGCGAAGCGGTTGGCCCGCTCATTCAGCTCGCGATAGGTGAACCGCTGATCTTGGTCCAGCACGGCGACAGCATCGGGCGTTCGCTCGACCTGCGCCTCAAACAGCTGGATATAGTCCTGCCCCAACAGTTCTCGGGCTTGCGTGCGGTTCCAGTCGGTCTCGATCTGGCGACGATCGACCTCGGGCAACAGCGGCAATTGCGAAAGCGTTTGCGCGGGATCGCTTGCTATGCCTTCGAGCAAGGTCTGGAACTGCCGGGCCAGCCGATCGATGGCGGCTGGCTCATGGAGATCGGCGTTGAATTGCCAGGCCGCGACCATCCCGTCCGGGGTTTCCGACAGGTACAAAGCGAGGTCGAATTTCGCCATCGCCTTGTCGACGCTCAGCTTCCGTGCCGCAAGATCCTGCGCGAAATCGAAAGACGGTCCCGCCACATGATCCGGGACGTTCTGGAATGCGAACATGACCTGGAACAGGGGCATGTGGCCGGGATCGCGCGCGATCTTCAGTTGGTCAACGACGCGTTCGACGGGGACATCCTGATGCGCGTAGGCGTCGAGCGCCATCGAGCGGATGCGGCCGAGCAATTCGACGAAGGACGGGTCACCGCCCAGCGTCGTGCGCAAAACCAGCGTGTTGGCGAAGAAGCCGATGAGCGGCTCCAGTTCCTTCCTCGGGCGATTGGCGATCGGCACGCCGACGACGCAATCATCCTGACCGTTGTGGCGGAAGAGCAATGTCTTGAAGGCCGCCAGAAAGACCATGAACGCGGTCGCATCCTGGCTTCGGCCGAGGATTTTCAGGCGATCCGTCGTTTGACGATCGATCTCGACCTGAACCGTGCCACCGCGATGGGACTGGACCGCCGGGCGAGGCCGGTCCGTGGGCAGCGTGCAGGTCGGCGGCAGAGCCTTGAGTTGCCGGACCCAGTATGCGGTCTGGCGTTCGATTTCCACGGTCTCGATGCCGCGCTGCTGCCAGGTGGCGAAGTCGCCGAACTGCAGCGGCAGTTCCGCGAGCGGCAACGCCCTGTTGTCATGAAAGGCCTGGTAAAGCTGCTTCAGCTCGGCATGCAGCACACCGATCGACCAGCCATCGCAGATGATGTGGTGCATCGTCAGCAGCAAGGCATGGTCCTGCTCTGCCAGCCGAACCAGACTGGCGCGAAACAACGGACCTTGCGCCAGGTCGAACGGTGCAGCACTTTCCTCCGTCGCAGTGCGCATGGCCTCGGTGGTTCGCGCGTCCGCCGCGTGGCCGGTCAGGTCGATTATTTCCAGCCTGGTTTCCCGAAATCCGGAAACGACCTGGACCGGGTCGCCGTCGCGCAGGTGAAAGGTCGTGCGCAAGATGTCGTGGCGGCGGCGAATCTCATCGAGCGCCAACGCCAAGGCACGCTTATCGAGCGCGCCTCTCAGCCACAGCGAGGCCGACATGGTGTAAGCGCTGCCGGCGCCCATCCGGTCGAGAAAAAAGACGCGCTGCTGGGCTGAGGAAAGCGGTGCGGGCTCACCCTCCTGTCGGCGAGG
>NZ_RZQG01000348.1:0-5796 GCF_003998635.1 Mesorhizobium sp. M7D.F.Ca.US.004.03.1.1 | reverse complement strand
GCACGCAGGAGATATTCTATGACCGTGCCGACGTGCAGGTGCTCAACCTGCATGGCGATCCGATGGTCGAGTACCCGTTCTTCCTCGGCCATGCCGACGAACGCGGCGCCGGTGCAGGCGAAGGCTTCAACATCAATTATCCCATGCCCTTCGGCACCGACTGGGACGCCTGGAACGCCTCGCTGGAGGATGCCTGCGCTAAGCTTGCCGCTTATGCGCCCGATGTCGTCATCGTCTCGCTCGGTGTCGACACGTTCGAGAAGGACCCGATCAGCCAGTTCAAGCTGAAGAGCCCGGACTATCCGAAGATCGGCCGCCGCATCGCAAAACTCGGTCTGCCGACGCTGTTCGTGATGGAAGGCGGCTATGCCGTCGAAGAGATCGGCGTCAATGCCGTCGGCGTGCTGACGGGCTTCGAAGACAGATAGTGCCGGCCACGGAGCGGTTTTGGGACAACGACAGGCATAAGCAGAGACAACCAGGACCGGGCGGCAACGCCGCCCGGATTCTCGCGATCAGGTGGCGGCGCCAACGCTGGGCGCGACGGTTGGCTCGGCCGGTTTGCGCGAGCGGCCGAGATAGTAGACCGCCGCTGCCGCGATGACGCCGGCCGCAAGGATGCCCACCGCCAGAACCGGCCGATACCAGAACCAGGCAATCGCGATCGTCGTCGTGCCGACCAAGATCGCCAGGAAGAAGGCGATGATGCCGGTTCCCATCCGCGCCATGCTGCCGAGGAACGGGATGACGTCTAGGATCACGCCGATCGGGCTGAGGAACAGGGCAAAGCCGATGGTCAGCAACAGCAGGCCGGCGGCGCGCAGCAGCCAGGTGATCAGCGTGTTTGCACTGACTGCCTCGGCGAACATCTTGTCGGCCGGGACAGTGCCGGTGTCGACCATCAGCAACGCATCGCCCGCCTCGGTCTGGTAAGGCTCGAACCGGCTGCCGGCCTGCCGCGCGACGATGCTGATCACACCGAGCGGCGCCAGTTCGTAGCCGATGCGATAGTCACCCAGCGCCGGCGTTGTGGTGTCGGCGCCGAGATAGATCTTGCCGTCGACGATGCTGAGCGGCCTGGTGCCGGTATAGGCGGCCTTGATCGCGGCCGACTGGTCGGGCGACAGCGAATACGCCTTGTCGCCCTCGATGCGATCAAGCACCGGCGTGTCGAGATCGAAGGCGACGAGCTTGCCTTGCGGAATCTGGAAGGTCCGGCTGTGGATCGCCATCGGCGGATTCTGGTGGCCGTCCGGCTTCTTGAAATCCGACGAATCGATCTGGCTGTCGTCCCACACCTTCGAATAGCTGTAGGTGGTCACCGTTTCCTCGCCGCCGCCAAGCTTCTTGGTGGTCTCGGATTTGGATTCTTCCTTCCACTGATACATCTCGGCGCTGCGCGACAGCCGCAGCCCTTGCGTCGCGATGCCGAAATCCGGATCGGCGAGACCGCTGTCCGCCGTCACCGGCCCGCTGACATGCACCAATTTACCGTCATTGGCGGCATCGACGCTGTCGGCATTGGCCGAGACGACGGCGCCGGCCCCTTCGGCCAAAGAGCGCGCCGTCTGCACCGCGCGGCCCTCGTTCCAGAACAGCCCGATCACCATCAGCACCACCAGAAGCAGGCCGAAGATGACCCCGCCGACCGCCCGCTTGATGCGCCCGAACCACGAGACGGATGTAACTTCCTGAAATGAATCGCTCATTGTTTCCCCCGAAACCAAATTGCCACCCCACTGCGTGCCGCCGCGAGATGATTGCGACGGCCTGCCGCCCGCAGGCATGGCTGCAAGGGGCGCCCGCCTCTTCAACGTTCCCGAACCTACCGGAATCGACTAGCCGCCGATATGGCCGGTTTGCAATCAGTGAGGACTTTTCGCGTCTCTGTCTTCTGTCCAAGGCGCGAAAATAGACCTCTGAGTCGCACCTGAGTCCACCAGATTCGATTTTGTCAAATCGCGTTTGATGTCGGATTCAACTGCGGGTAGATTAGACCCGAATCAGCCGGTCCTTGGGGGGCGCGGCGACCACCCAAAGTCTCTTGTTCCGGAGTTTTTCCGGCACCAGACGCGGACGGCTTCGCGTTCCCTGAATGGATTCGGATCTGGTTGGCGCAGCCCTGCGCCACGCGTGTGTCTTCGTCAAAGTAATGCGTATTCGGGTTCGGCGGCTGGCTTCCAGCAGCCGGACAGCAGAAACGATTCCGGCCAAAAGCAACAAGAATGAGCAGTCCCGCCGCGCCACTTCAATCCGACACATTGGGCTCGCGCCTGACGTCGCGCGGCGATCTGACCAGCTTTTTCATGCAACTGACCGCCGAGATCGGCGCCGACAGCTACATGCTTGTCGCCATCGTCCACGACCAGGACCGCAACGATGCGCGCATCGTCTCGTCCAACTGGATTTTCGATGCCATCGAGCTGATCGGCAAGCGGCTGATCGCCGGGCTTGCGCAAGGCGCGCTCACCGTCGCGCCCGGCATCCGTCCGCAGCCGCTGGTAGCATCTCAGGCACCCGCAGCAGACGGATTGATCACCGGCGAAGAGGCGCGCCTTCTCGACGTGCTCGGCCATGCCGAAATCTATTCGCTGCGCCTCAATGTCGGCCGCCAGCGCCTGTTCGCCCTGTTCTCGGCGGCGACTGTCGGCGGCATCGACCAGCCGGCGCTGATGCGGGCGCAACTGAAATGCTGCTACGCGCTTTCGCACATCCCGCAATTGATCGCCGCCGCCGCCATGCAGGATCCGCTGTCGGATCGCGAGCGTGAATGCCTGTTCTGGGTTTCCGAAGGCAAGACCACCGACGAGGTCGCCGTTATCCTTGGCGTCTCCTCCAACACCGTCAACAGCTACATCACCCACGCCATCCAGAAATTCGCGGCCAGCAACCGCGCGATGGCCATCGCCACGGCGATCAGGAGCGGCATCATTTGAAACACGCCGATATCAAGGAGGCTGCCGAAGCCCTCTTCAACGAGCAGCGCAACCCGTTCGGCGCCTTCACGCTTGGCTCCGAAACCCATCACGCCGTCACCATTCCCGATGCCGTGCGCCGCTGCCGCTGGATATCAGTCGACATCAACGCCTCGGCCTTCGGCTTGTTCTTTGTCAGCCCCTCGCCCGAACGGGCACGGCTAGTTCCTTGCTTCGATTCCGACTATCCCGGGATCGCCGTGGCGACAAAGTTCATTTCAGGTGCCAATGGCGAGGAGATCGTGCGCCACACCCGCATCTCGACCGAACCGCGCTGGTGGACCGATGACGGTGTCGCCGCCATGGCGGAGATGTTCGGCAATCTCGCCTGGACCGAGCAGATGGCGGCGCTGGCGCCCGGCACCAGCGGCATCGCCTTCCCGGTCCATGCCGATCGCGGCCAATGCGGCCTCGTCGTTTTCCTTGGCTCCGAGATCGCCTTGCCGCAGGACGCCCTCTACGAGATCCACGCCCGCTGCTTTTCGCTGTTCGCCGCCGTCGCCCGCATCCGTCCGGGCGATGCCGGCCGCATGCGCGCCATTTCCAAGCGTGAACTCGAATGCCTGAAGCTGACCGCCAACGGCAACACTAGCGAAGAGATCGCGCGGCTCCTGAAGCTGTCGGTGCACACCGCCAACCAGTATCTGACCCAGTCGACCCAGAAGCTGAACGCCGTCAACCGCAACCAGGCCGTGGCCAAGGCGCTGCGGCTGGGCCTGATCGAATAGGATAATTCGAGGATCGGCCGGCGGCGGCTCGCGATCGACGTCAGCGATAAGCGAGTGGTTCGACCTTTCGGATACGCGCCTCTTCGATCACAGCCTCGAGCAGCGCCGTGTTGTGCTCGGGGTCTTCGCCCGGCTTCTCGAACGACACGTAGTTGACCACCACCGAGGCACCGAGCTCGCCCAGCGTCAGCTGGAAATAGACGGTGACGCCGGGCGGCCTCAGCTCCAGGTCAAGCACGATGCGCGGGCTGCCGCTCCAGTCGACATGCGCCTCGCCGCCATGGCCAAGCCGCAGCGTGCCAGGCATGAAGAACAGCTCCACCGCTGAATCGACCAGATCCGACAGGCACGCGAAATGCTCAAGCCGGATGAAGGCGATGTAGTCGGCGACATCGATCAGCCTCAGTTCCCCCACCACCTGCTCGATGGCGCTGGCGACGATGATCTCGCGGGATTTTGCGTGCGGTTGGCGGTTCATGAAATTTGTCTCCGCTCAGCCTTTTTCGAGTAGACGATCCGCACCAGTTCGGCGACGGCCTGGTAGAATTGTGACGGGATCACATTATCGACCGAAACTTGCTTGTACATGGAGCGGGCGAGCGCCACGTCCTCGAAGATCGGGATGTTGTGTTCGCGGGCAATCTCGCGGATTTTCAGCGCCACCAGATCTTGCCCCTTGGCCAGCACCATCGGTGCCGAGTCCTCGTCGCGCACATATTTCAGCGCGATCGAGAAGTGCGTCGGGTTGGCGATGATCAGCGTCGCGCGCGGCACCGCCGTCATCATCCGCTTGCGCGCCCGGTCGCGCGCCAGCGAGCGCAGCCGCGATTTGACGATCGGGTCGCCCTCGGACTGTTTGAACTCATCCTTGACCTCCTGCTTGCTCATGCGCAGGTCCTGCTTCCAGTGGAAGCGCGACCAGACGATGTCGATTGCCGCGATCAGCCCCATGACGAAGACGATCGCCACCAGGATGTCGACGGCGATGCCACGGATGACGAGACCGAAGGCAACCGGATTGGTGATCATCCCGGCAAGCAGCTTGCGGTGGTCTTCCGACAGCGTGAAGATCAGCACGAGGATGGCAAAGCCGACCTTGCCGATGGACTTCGCGAACTCGACGAAGCCCTGGATGCCGAACAGCCTGTTCCAGCCCTTGACGATCGAGATGCGCGAAAATTGCGGCCGGACCCGCTCGCCGACGAATTGCGGCATGTTCTGGAACACCGAGGCGCCGACGCCGGCTACGGTCAGCAGCACGAACAGGCTCAAGACGGCGCGGCCGACCTCGAGGAGGACGATCTTGTAGAGCGCGATGACATCGGTCTCGGTGTCCATCGGCCAGGCTTCCGGCTTCTCCAGGAACATAGACAGGAACATGCCGAGGTCGATGACGGCATCCTTGGCGTAGAAGACGGTGAACACCAGTATGGCGACGAAGGACGCAAGGAGCGCCGTTTCCCGCGAATGGGGCAGTTTGCCCTGTTCGATGGTGTCGCGGATCTTCTTTTCCGTCGCCTCTTCGGTTTTCGAATCCTTGTCGACCGCGTCAGCCATGGCGCGGTCTTAAGCGGCGTTCTGGGTCGAGGGGAGCTCGAAAGCGCCTTCGCGTGACAACCGGATCGTCGTCGTCACGATTGTCTTGCGCGCCGCCGTAATGTCAGCGAGAGGAACTCCTTCCGATCCCTGTCCGAGTTCGGCTTCGATCATGCGCCGCGACCGCGCGCCGATCGCCGACAGCACTGATTCCGCAAGTCCCGCCTGCGCGCCGCGCAGGGCCAGCGTGACCAATTCGGTCGACAGCCCGTCGAACAGCAGCACCCGCGCCTTCTGGGTGAGCAGCGGCAGGTCGTCGAAGGCAAACAGGCGAGCCCGGACACCATCGAGATCGGGCGTGCCGGCGGCTTCCAGGTCCTGCATGACCTCCTCGAGCAGCGGCTTGTCCAGTTCGTTGAGAACGCTGGCGACGCGCGCCTGCCCGGCCGACGTGTCCTTGGTCGAGGTTTCCGTCAGCACACTGCTGCGCAACCGGTTTTCGACGATCCTGCTGGCGGCTTCCGGAACATTGGCCATCGTCACCATGCGCTTGATGA
>NZ_RZQG01000347.1:0-5801 GCF_003998635.1 Mesorhizobium sp. M7D.F.Ca.US.004.03.1.1 | reverse complement strand
GGGGTGGAAACGGCAATGGTGGCAGCAGCGGTGGCGGAAACAGTAGCGGCGGCAACAGCGGTAATAGCGGCAACAGCAACGGGAATGGCAACAGCGGCAATTCCGGCAAGTCAGGATCAAACAAGGGCAACAGCGCGAGTCATGTCAATGCCACGACTGGTGACAAGGTCGACGTGACAGGCAACAAGATCACAGTCCGGCATCCCGACGGCTTAACCGAACAGCTTGAGAACGGCCGTTTCAGGATGGAGGATGCGCTCGGGCGCACGATCATCGACCGCCGGGCCACGCCGGCCGATGTCAGCCGCCTGAAGGCCTTGTGAAGCTTGCCAACAGGCAACGGCCGGCTTCACATGTCACCTCCGCCGCCCCCCGGCGGAGGTGACCTCGTTTCTGGGCCGGCACCGCGCGATTTCCGGCACCGCGATGACTGAAGTCCCTGGAGCGGCTCCGGTTTGGTAGAAGCGCTGAACTGTTAGGTATGGCTCCTGTCGCGGTCGCGCGACTCACGCATCATCAAGGCTGCTTCGGTGCGGTTTCGCACATTGAGTTTCGACAGCACGCCGGTCATGTGATGCTTGACGGTCTTCTCCTGAAGCTCCAGCCGCAGGGCGACTTCCTTGTTGCTCAGCCCCTCAGCCACCAGCCGCAGGATTTCCGTCTGCCGCTCGGTGAGTTGCCGCAGCCGGTCCGCTATGGCGTTGGTGGGCTTCTGGGACTGGAGATCCGAAAGCAGTCGGGCCGACAGCGTCGGCGAAAGATAACTCTCGCCAGCCGCCACGTTGCGCAGGATGTCGGCAAGCGCGCGCGATCCGATACCTTTGAGGACGTAGCCGCGCACCCCAGCGTTCAGGGCCATTGTCACATCGGCATTGGCCTCCGAAACGGTCAGCATGACGATCTTCTGGGCGGGATGGCTGGCGAGGATGCCTGCAACCGCGGCCAGACCACCCCCCGGCATGGAGATATCGAGCAGCAATATGTCGGGCCGCACCGTCGAGGCGATGCGTTCGGCATCCTGCGCCGTGGCACCCTCGCCAGCCATCTCGAAACCTCCGATCTCCGACAGGCTGCGCGTCACACCTTCGCGAAAGAGGGGATGATCGTCGACAATGGCGATGCGAATAACATCAGTCATGCTTGCTCCTCAATCGATAGACGGATCACCAATCGCGTGCCTTGCGGCCCGGTCAAGGTTTCGAACTGGCCACCAATGCTTTCGACCCGCTCTCTGAGGCCGGCGAGCCCGAGGCCCTCGACCCGTGCCGGATCGAAGCCTGGCCCGGCGTCCGATACTTCAACACAAAGCCTGCCACCTTTCATCCCGGCACTCACCGCTTGATCCTTGCCTCGCCCGTGGCGGTAGGCATTGTTCAGCCCTTCCTGCACGAAACGATAGATGCTGATCTTCTCGGAGGCGCCGGGCTCTGGCAACTGTCCGGCCAGCGTGAGTGTCACCGACGTTCCCGTCCTCAGCTCGTGTTCGTTGACGGCCAGCCGCAGAATGTCTGGTGCGGCTGCCGTCTCTATCTGCGGCAGGACGAGGCCGGTGCAGATGCCGCGTATTTCGCGCAGCGCATCCTCCAGCGTCTTGCGGATCATCGCGACCTCGGTCGAGCGGCTTTCGCCCGAATGGCCGTCGGCGGAAAATATCGGACTGTCCATGCGCAACGCCGCCAGGGCCACGAGTTGGGCTGGACCGTCATGGAGATCGGCGCCGATACGGCGCAAATATCTTTCGTTGAGCGCGGTGGCGCGGCGGGAGGCCCGCTGCACGCGCATTCTCAGGGCGCTGTTTTGCGTCACCAGACCCTGCAGTTCCGACACCTGGCGGCGCAGCGCCCCGCGCTGATCGTCGATGGTGCGGCTGCCGCGCAGGACGATGCCCGACAAGAGTAGCAATGCCGCCAGGGTCGCGCCGGCCACGATCAGCCAGCTAGACCACAGAGCCGAAGCCAAGGTGGCTTTGAACTCGTCGGCGATCTCGTAGAATTCGGTGACCGCCACCACTTCGCCGGACCAGGGCTCGCGCACCGGATTGTAGATCTCCAGCAAAGGCACGCCGAACGCCTCTTCCTTGCTTTCGGTCTCGTCGAACGTGTCGAGCTGGGCGACGACATTGCCCTGGAAGGCGGAGCGCAGGCCGCTGCTTGGTTCGAAACGGCGGCCTATCAGCGCCGTCTCCTTCGCATAGAGAACCGTGCCGTCGCGGCTCCAGAGCCTGAACGAGACGAGGCGCTTGCCGAGCGCGCCCTGGCCAAGTGTCTCGTCGAGCGCCCGCTTGACCGAGTCGCTGAGCTCCTGGTCCTTGCGCAGGTCTGGCAGCAGCGGCGCAATCACGCTGTCGACATACAGCGCCGTCGTGGCGGCTGAATTGTGGATGACGCCCTCCCGGATCTGCGCCGTCACCCAGGCGCCCACCACCAGCATGACGGCCAGCAGGCCAAAGCCGCCGGCAACGACGAATTGCAGGGCAAGAGAAAGTTCGCTCCAGCGTCGCACCAGGTTTTGCAGAATGCGTATCATGAGCCCCTGACCGCCCTTGAATCGACAGACTGGGCGATATCAGCACATTGACCCTCCCTCTTGCCGTTGCCAAGAGCTACGTTTGATCGACGTCGCTTGACGTCCCGGCACGCTTCGGAAACAAGGTCCTCGACACACGCGGCGGGAGCCGCTTCGAGAGGGGACGGGACGTGAGCTTTTCGGGATTGCTGCAGCTTGGCTTGTCGACTGTCATTTTCCTGCTGGCGGCGACGGCGGCCAAGCAATGGGGCCTGGCGCCGAGCCTGGGCAAGATCCTGCTGACGCTGGCGCTCTATTCGCTGGGCAATCTGATCATGCTGCGGCTGATCCGCGAGTTCGGCATGTCGGTGTCGTTCAGCCTCTCGGCCGTCATCCAGCTGGTCTCGGTGAATGTCGTCGCGCTGATGTTCTTCGGCGAGCGCGTCAACGCGCTGCAGGCGACCGGCATCATGCTGGCGATCGCCGCCGTGGCGCTGATCACGCTTGGGCCCTATCTGCAAGGCCGACTGTAACGGGCGAATTGCCGATGAAGAACGCCGCCAACGCTCTGCTCAACCGGGTCGAATTCCCGGTGCTGCTGGCCGGCCTGGTCATCGCCGCCGGCCTGTGGGGCTTCGAGGAGCTGATAGAGGTGGCGCGCGCCACCACGCCGCACACTTTCGACACTGAAATCCTGCTCGCTTTCCGTCAGCCGGGTCAACCGGGGGTGCCAATCGGCCCGCTTTGGCTGGAGGGCGCGATGCGTGACATCACCAGCCTCGGCAGTTCGGCCGTGCTGGTGCTGATCACGGCGGCGACGATCCTCTATCTGCTGCTGATCCGCCGGCCGGCAACGGCAATTTTCATCTTCGTGGCGGTGGCCGGCGGCCAGGTGCTGTCGAGCCTGCTGAAAGCCGGCATCGACCGGCCCCGCCCCGAACTCGTCTCGCATCTCGTCAACGAAACTTCGCTGTCCTTTCCCAGCGGCCACGCCATGCTGTCGGCGGTGACCTACCTTACGCTCGGCGCGCTGGCAGCGCGCTTCCTGCCGGGGCGAACGACGAAGATCTATGTGCTGTCGCTGGCGGTGCTGACGACGCTGCTGGTCGGCATCAGCCGCATCTATCTTGGTGTGCACTGGCCATCGGATGTGCTGGCCGGCTGGTGCGCCGGCTTCGTCTGGGCGATGCTGTGCTGGCTCATGGCCTGGGCGTGGCAGCGATGGCGCGGGCAGCGCCTGGACGGCGACAGCGAGACTGGAGATTAGATCAGCCGGTTGATCAGCCCGTGCCCGCAACCCGTCAACAGCAAAACCACCGACAGCAAGGCTGCCGATGTCATCCAAGCTCTGGAAATCTTCAACTGCTCACCCCGAGGGAAGGCTGCCTCGATATCTTCCCGGCAATGACCAGCCTAGCATGCCTGTCTTGCTCCCCGCCATCCGGTTTCCCGAGAGGGTACATGTTTCATATATGCATTATGATGGTTGAAACATCATCATGACTGTATTATACGTTGATACCGCAGACTCAGACGGGGGTTTTGGCCGATGATCACTGCCGCGCAGATGCGCGCCGCAAGGGCGCTGGCCGGCATCGATCAAAAGACGCTCGCCGAGCGCGCCGGCGTTTCGCTTCCGACTATCCAGCGCATGGAGGCGAGTGATGGCGTGGTCAGGGGCGTGGTCGACACGCTGATGAAGGTCATCCAGGCCCTTGACGAGGCCGGGGTGGAATTGATCGGCGAGAACCAGACCAGCGAGCGCGGTGGCAGGGGCGTGCGCCTCAAGCAGACCGTGCCGCGCTAAGCCTCTCCCGCAACCCGAGTCGGCACACATAAGTCGCGACGCGACCGCCGACGTTCCTGCCGACGATCCCGCCGCCTTCACGGAGCGGAAGGCACATTCATGGACCAGAGCCATCCGGCAAGCCACCATCCGGCGAGGCCGACATTTTACGAACTGTTCACGCCAAAACTGGTGACGGTCTGGCGCGAAGGTTACCGCCTGCCGCAGTTCAAGGCCGACTTCATGGCCGGCCTGACCGTCGCCATCGTCGCACTGCCGCTGTCGATGGCGATCGCCATCGCGTCGGGGGTGACGCCGGAGCGCGGCCTGTTCACCGCCATCGTCGGCGGCTTCATCGTCTCCGCGCTTGGGGGCAGCCGTTTCCAGATCGGCGGACCCGCTGGCGCCTTCATCGTGTTGGTGGCGGCAACGGTTCAGCGCGAAGGTGTCGACGGTCTTCTGCTGGCAACGATGATGTCGGGCGTCTTCCTGCTCGCGATCGGCTATCTGAGGCTCGGCACCTACATCAAATTCATCCCCTATCCGGTGACGGTCGGCTTCACCGCCGGCATCTCGATCATCATCTTCTCCGGCCAGATCGTCGAATTGTTCGGGTTGAAGCTTGCAGGCACCGAGCCCGGACCGCTTCTGCCGAAGCTGATGGCGATCGGTGAGGCGGCCGGCACGCTCAACATCTCGGCGACACTGGTGGCGGTGCTGACCATCGTCACCATTGTCGCGGTGAAACGCTGGCGGCCGGGCTGGCCGGGCATGCTGATCGCCGTCGGCCTGGCCTCGCTGGTGGTGGCGCTGCTGGCGCTGCCGGCGGAAACGATCGGCACGCGTTACGGCGGCATTCCGCGCAGCCTGCCGTTTCCGGCACTGCCGGCGCTCAGCCTCGACAAGGCGATCGCCGTGCTGCCGGACGCCGTCGCCTTTGCGCTGCTCGGTGCGATCGAATCGCTGCTGTCGGCGGTTGTCGCCGATGGCATGACGGGCCGGCGGCACCGTTCAAATTGCGAACTGGTGGCGCAAGGCTTCGCCAATATCGCCTCGGCTCTGTTCGGCGGCATCTGCACCACCGGCACCATCGCCCGCACCGCCACCAATGTGCGGGCCGGCGCACATGGGCCGATCTCGGGCATGTTGCATTCGCTGTTCCTGCTCGTCTTCATGCTGGTGGCGGCACCGCTGGCCAGCTACATCCCGCTCGCCGCCCTTGCCGGCGTGCTGGCGGTCGTCTGCTGGAACATGTTCGAAAAACAGGCCTTCGCCACCCTGTTGCGCGCTTCGCGCGGCGATGCGCTGGTGCTGATGGCAACCTTCCTGATCGTCGTCTTCCGCGACCTCACCGAAGGGATCGTCGTCGGCTTTGTGCTGGGGTCGATCCTGTTCATCGACCGCATGTCCAAGAGCATTGCCGTCGAGGCCGATCAGCCGCTGGTGCAGGAGGATGTCGCCGACAGCAGCAACGCCTACGATTCCAGCGAGGCGACCGATGCCGACACCG
>NZ_RZQG01000346.1:0-5806 GCF_003998635.1 Mesorhizobium sp. M7D.F.Ca.US.004.03.1.1 | reverse complement strand
ACGGCAAGGTCGACCTGTCGGGTGTTGCCGTCGCGCAGCAGCGCCAGCGCCTGGTTGGCACCCTTGCCGCCGGGAGCGGTGGTGAAGGCCGAGCCGCCTACCGTCTCGCCGGGGCTCGGCAAGCGGTCGACATTGGCGATAAGGTCGAGGTTGATCGAGCCGATGACGATAATCAAGCAACGCCTCCTGGCAGCGCAAATTCAAAGTGTCGGAGCGGCTTTTGTGCGTCCGGGCGAACGCAGGTCGTTCCAATAGCGCGGGAAGCTAACCTGTAAGGCCGCGGCTTGCCAGACCACGCGAATGGTCCAGCTCGATTTGAGGTATCGCGGCTTATTCACAGCGCACGGTGACCGTGCCCTGATAGTTGCCGGCGGGAAAGATACCGCTCGACTTGGTGGCGGTGAGGTCGACCTGCATGGGGTGGGTGCCGTTGACAACCCGCTGCGGCACACTTCCGTTGATGTCGACCCCCGAGCCATCGAGGCGGAAGACCGAAGCGAAGGTCACGTTGGTGCCGCCGCCGCTCGGCGCGGACGAGAATGCGGCTGGCGCCGGCGCCGAAACCGAATAGCAGTCCAGCAGGTTGAACAAGGAGCACAGCAGCGAGCTTGCCACGATCGTGGCGCTCGCACTCGATCCGCCTGCCTGTTTGGAGCCCAGTATGCCGATGGCTGGATTTGCGGTCATCGTTCCGGACGCCCCGACCATGATGGTGCAGGTGCCGATGATCGCCGCCTGCACCGGAAGGCAAAAGCCGGCAAGTGCTGCCATGGCAAGCAGCGCGCTGCTATTTCTTCTTCTTTTTCTTGCCATCGCTTCCGGTCCTGATGCTCCAGCCTTCGTTGGCCCATCCGGGCGATGCAGTCGCGGGAGCGGTGGCGGCAATGCTCGCCGTCTGGCCGTCGGCGCCAAGGCCCATTTTGAGGAGTTTCAGCTCCAGCTGCAGCCGCTCGACCTCAAGCTCGTAGAGGCGGCTGCAATCGACGCGCTTGGGCGTACGCCCGATCGGGATCACGACGCGGCCGTAGGTGGCGACGTCATTGTTCGACTGGTTGTTGCCTCTGATGACGCCGAGATCGACATACGCGCCGGAACCGGACACGGCGGAGCGGCAAGTGGTGCCGTCCGCGGCATGGACCTCGTCCTGGCCCTGGGGCAAGGTGACACCGGGCAGGTTGAAGCCGCTCTCGTTCTGGTTGAGGTTGTAGATGTCCTCGGCCCCGGCCGGCGAGACATTCGCCGACGCAGCCGCGAGCGCGACTATCAGGATTTGCGGCGCCCAAAAAACTTTCCGCATATCTGTGCCCTTATCTGCGTCTGTTGATTGGGAAAGGGGATGCTTTCGGTACAGATACGCACTTTACGCTCGGCGGCGCCGCCAAAGGGCACGACCACAAGGACAGGACGGGACGCCTGGGAAGCCAGCTGGAAGACATTTGGAGAGATCCTGGCGTCTACCGGCTGAAAATCCTGGTCGTAGACGTGTATTTCGACCCGGATCTTCCGGTCGTAGGGATTGGCTGGGAAAACGCGGACCGCGAAGACGTCGGTGAAGCTGTTGACCTCGCCACGCATCGGCGACATCGACTGCGCCTTGGCGGCAATGGGCGCCAATCCGACGGCCAGTGCCGTCGCCAGGATTCGAGCATGTTTCAAGGCCCCCTCCTTCGCTGCGGCGTCATTCGCAGCGCAGCGTTACCGTTGCCTGATAGTTGCCGTTGGCGAAGCGGTTGCTGCCGCCCTTGGTGCCGGCGAGATGGACCGAGACGAGGTCGGCGCCGGGGGTGCCGATGCTGGTGGCCGAGCCGGTCTCAACGATGGAATGCGTGCCCGCAGCGGAGTAGGTCGGCGTCCAGGTCGTCGACGTGCTGTCGGCGGATGGCACCGTCGTGGTGGTGACCGGATCGACACTGAGCGAGACACCTCCGGTCGTCGTCAGTGTCACGGTTCCGGCAGAACCGCCGCTGTTGTGGGAGCTGAGGGACTGGAGATCGGGACTGACCGTCATCGTGCCGTTGGTGGCAACGACAAGCGTGCAGGTCGGCGCGATTGTGCCATTGAAAATGACATTCTGCGTCGTGGCCAACGCGGTCTGGTCTATGCTGGCAACCAGCAGAACTGCGCCGAAGGCGGCGCGAAACAACGTCATCGAGACCTCCTATTAAGCCGGATCGCCCGAATTAATATGGGTCATCATCACTTTATCGTGGTTAATTTAGGGTTAACTAAAATAACATTTGAAAATAACAAACATGGTAACCAGAGGTTGCCCTCGGTTGTATGCAAGCAAAACGAAACAGAAAAACCTAATTATACTTAATGTCGATATCTATATATTCCTTCGGCAATAATTGGAAAATCGATGTTCACGACACCTGCCCGGCTTCCCAGCCCAGGATAGCGCGCTTGCGGGTCAGGCCCCAATGATAGCCGGTGAGGTCGCCGGATTTGCCGATGGCGCGGTGGCAGGGCACCACGAAAGAGAGCGGATTGGCGCCGTTGGCGGCACCAACGGCACGGCTGGCGGACGGCGTGCCGATGCTGGCGGCGATCGAGGAATAGGTGCGGGCCTTGCCCATCGGGATCTTGAGCAGCGCCTCCCAGACACGAACCTGGAAGTCGGTGCCGATCATGACGACATGCAGCGGTTGGTCGGGGCGCCACAGCGTCGGGTCGAAGATGCGCGCGGCGTAGGGGCCTGTGGCAGTCATGTCCTCGACATAGAGGGCGTTCGGCCAGCGGCTGGACATGTCGGCGAAGGCGGCGCGCTCCTCGCCGGGGTCGCTGAAGGCGAGGCCGGCAAGCCCGCGGTCGGTGGCCATGATCAGGGCGGTGCCGAAGGGCGAGGAATGGTAGCCGTAGCGGATGGTGAGCCCGGCGCCGCGCGTCTTGTAGTCGCCCGGCGACATCGCCTCATGGGTGACGAACAGGTCATGCAGCCGGCCCGGGCCGGACATGCCCAATTCGAACGAGGTCTCGAGCAGCGGCATGCCGGAATCGAGCAGCCTGCGCGCATGATCCAGTGTCACCGCCTGCAGGAAGGCCTTGGGCGACAGGCCGGCCCAGCGGGTGAAGAGTTTTTGCAAGCCGGTCGGCGTTTCGCCGACCTCCTCGGCCAGCTCTTCGAGGGAAGGCTGGTCGCGATAGTCGAGGCTGATCTTCTCGATAGCACGGCGCACGATTTCATAGTCGCTGCCTTGCGGCGTGATGTCCTTGTTGAGGACTGCTGTGTGTGTGCTCATGGAACTGTCTCCTTGAGCCGGAATATCGCCCCTTGGGGCGTCGATCGCCACCCGAAACTTGCCTTCTTGCGGCGCATACCCAGATAGACACGGGATTCGAGCCCAGGAGTCGCTCATGGCCGGCGAAAAAGTAAATCTCACCGGGGCAAAGGAGACCTTACTGATGACGCTCTACGGCAAGGCGCTGGAGAGCCGGTTGCCGGATTCGCTGCTTAGGGATCATTTCGCCGACGAGGTAGTTCGCAAGATCGACTATGATTTCTCCCGGCTCAAGGTCGACGACAATCTCGGCGTCGGCCTGGCGATCCGGGCAAAGACGCTGGACGTCCGCGTTGAGGACTTTCTCGCCAGAAATCCTGACGCCATCGTGCTGCATCTGGGCTGCGGGCTCGATACGCGTATCTTCCGTGTCGATCCACCGCAAGGCGTGGACTGGTTCGATGTCGACTACCCCGAGGTCATTGAACTCAGGCGCAAGCTTTACCCGTTGCGCGACCATTACCATCTGGTTGCCTCGTCGGTGACCGAGCCCGGTTGGCTGGCTGAAGTGCCGCGCAATCGCCCGGCCATCGTGGTGGCGGAAGGACTGACGCCCTATCTCCCAGCCGAAGAGGGGCCACGCCTGTTAGCGCGGCTCGTCTCGCATCTTGCCAGCGGCGAGCTGATGTTCGACGCCTACAGCCGTTTCGGCCTGAAGCTGCTTCGCCTCAATCCGACCATCAAGGCGACGGGCGCCGAGGTCCACTGGGCCATCGACGATCCGCACGAACTGGAGCTGGCTGTTCCGAAGCTGCGATTCGTCGAGGACATCTCGGCCTACAAGCCCGAACACGCCGCCCGCATGGGCTGGTCCGCGAAACTGTTCATCCGCCTGTGGAGACACATTCCTGCATTGCGAAAGGTCGGCAGGCTTTTGCGCTATCGGTTCTGAGGCACTTTTTGCCGCAATTCCCCAGGGAAGCGCTGCGCGCTTTTCCCGGGAAAACCGCTTCACACTTTTCCTGGAATTGCTTCTAGCGCGTCTTGGCGGTCGCCAGCGCGCGTGAAAAAGCCGTGGCAAAGCTTTCTCGGGAGGCTGGGTCCAGGAACGATCCGATCGGCACGTTCTGGCCTTGCCCTTCAACCGTCATCCTGGTGATGCCGATCTCGGTGTGACGAGCGACCGAAAACCGCGCCCAGAACGGATTGAAGCGATGCGCTTCCGATTTACCGGAGGGTGCCGTCTTGCGGATGTCGAGGCTGGTGCGCGAGACCGAGACTTCCTCGCGTGCGCGGGCGGCCCGGTAGTTGACGCGAAAGGCGATGTAGACGGCGATCACGTCGAGGCCGAAGAAGCCGAACACCGGCCAGGCACCGCGCGACAGGAAAAACGCACCTGTCACCAGCCAGCCGAACAGCAGCGCGCCCATCAGGATGAAGAAACCTGTCCGGCCCAGCGACCGATGCGGGGTCAGTAGCGCCTGAAAGAATGGCTCGTCGGCCTGAAACGAGGCGTTTGTGTCGCTCATGAGGGGATATTATAGGAGGGAAATGGCGAGCCCCAAGTCCAAAGATTCTTCCATGTCCAAAAAAGAGCTGTTGCCCGGACGGCGCGATGGGTCGAACGCCAAGCCGCGCCCGCGCCCGGTGCGGCGCACTTCGCGCTATAGCCCGGCGGAAGTGCACGAGATCTTCCGGCGCTTTTCCGTCCAGAGGCCCGAGCCGAAGGGCGAGCTCGAACATGTCAACGCCTTCACGCTGCTGGTCGCGGTGGTGCTGTCGGCGCAAGCGACCGATGTCGGCGTTAACAAGGCGACGCGGGCGCTGTTCAAGATCGCCGATACGCCGCAGAAGATGCTGGCGCTGGGCGAAGCCAAGGTCGGCGAGTACATCCGCACCATCGGGCTCTGGCGCAACAAGGCGAAGAATGTGATTGCGCTGTCGCAAGCGCTGATCCGCGACTATGGCGGCGAGGTGCCTGACGACCGCGATGAATTGGTCAAGCTGCCGGGCGTCGGGCGCAAGACCGCCAATGTCGTGCTCAACATGGCCTTCGGCCAGCACACGATGGCTGTCGACACGCATATCTTCCGCATCGGCAACCGGCTCGGGCTGGCGCCCGGCAAGACACCGGAACAGGTCGAGCAGGGGCTGCTCAAGATCATCCCGGACGAATATATGCGCCACGCGCATCACTGGCTGATCCTGCATGGCCGCTATGTCTGCAAGGCGCGCAAGCCGGATTGCACGGCCTGCGTCATCGCCGACATTTGCAAGGCCGAGGTGAAGACGACCGACGTACCGGCACCGCTGGTGCCGATCGCGCCCCTTGAAATGGCTTCAGCGGCAGATCAGTAGCCGTAGCCGCGTGCCATCGCCGCGGCGAAGACCGGGATCAGCAGGAAGATGAAAGCCTCGGCGCGGATATAGGTCTTCACGGACGCAAGCTCAGTTGCCGGCACCAGGAACGAGGGATTGGCGCTTGCCTGCCTGTTCCAGGAAATGAAGCGGACGGTCGGGATGATCGACAGCAGCCCGACCATGCCAAACGCCGCCATCTTGGCCCAGAACACCCAGTTGTAGAC
>NZ_RZQG01000345.1:0-5818 GCF_003998635.1 Mesorhizobium sp. M7D.F.Ca.US.004.03.1.1 | reverse complement strand
GCCTCGCGGGCTTACGCTCCATCCCCGAATACATCTATGAGGCGGCCGAGGTCGACCGCGCCTCCAACTGGCGGCAATTCTGGTCGATCACGCTGCCGATGGCGCTGCCCTTCATCATGCTGGCGGTGCTGTTTCGCGGCATCGAGAACTTCAAGATGTTCGACATGGTCAATCTGTTGACCGGCGGCGGGCCAGGTTCGACCACCGAGGTCGCCTCGATCACCCTGAAGCGGCAGGCTTTTGAGAGCTGGCGTACCGGCTACTCCTCGGCCTTCGCCATCATCCTGTTCGTTGCGGTGTTTGGTCTGGCCAACATCTACGTCAAGGCGCTCAACAAGGTGAAGCAGAGATGAGCCTGACCACAGCCCATTCGGTCGTCGCACCCTCGGCCAACTCGAAGCGCATCGCCGGCACGATCATCGTGCTCTACGCGCTGATTTCGATCGTGCCGCTGCTGTGGATCTTCGCCACCAGCTTCAAGACGCCGCCGGACTCGATCGCCTATCCGCCCAAGATCCTGTTCCAGCCGAGCCTCGAAGGCTACTGCAATCTGTTCACGACGCGGACGCGGCAGACGCCGGAATACATCAACTCGCTGGGTCCCGCGACGGGCTTCTGCGACGAGACCACGCGCAAGCGCAATATGGTGATCGCCGGCCCGTCCAACTTCCTGCCGCGCTTCGTCAATTCGCTGATCATCGCCTTCGGTTCGACCTTCTGCGCCGTGTTCCTCGGCACGCTGTCTGCCTATGGCTTCTCGCGCTTCAAGGTGCCGCTCGCCGACGACCTTTTGTTCTTCATCCTGTCGACGCGCTTCATGCCGCCGATCGCTGTCGCCATTCCGATCTACCTGATGTACCGCGAGCTCGGCCTGTCGGACACGGCGCTCGGCATGATCCTGCTCTACACGGCAGTCAACGTGTCGCTGGCTGTATGGCTACTGAAAGGATTCATCGACGAGATCCCGCGCGAATATGAGGAGGCGGCGATGATCGACGGCTATACGCGGCTGCAGGCCTTCTGGCGCACGGTGCTGCCGCAGGCGACGACCGGCATTGCCGCGACCGCGATCTTCTGCCTGATCTTCGCCTGGAACGAGTATGCCTTCGCGGCGCTTCTGACCTCCGGCACGGCGCAGACCGCGCCGCCCTTCATCCCGACCATCATCGGCGAGGGCGGCCAGGACTGGCCGGCGGTGGCAGCCGGCACGACGATCTTCCTGGTGCCGATCCTGGTTTTCACCATCCTGCTTCGCAAGCAATTGCTGCGCGGCATCACCTTCGGCGCGGTGCGCAAATGAGCATGACCAAACACGGTAAACGCAAATCGCGGTGGCCGGTCTGGGCCAGGCGCGGCCTGATGGAAAACATCGCGACGGCGCTGATCGCCATCGGCTTCCTGATGCTGTTCCAGCCCTTCGCGCTGTCGCTCTATACCTATTCCTTCATCACCATGCTTGCCGGCACCGTGATGTTCATCATCGTCTCCAAGTTCCCGGAATAATCATGGCCGAAATCCGCGTCCAGCACCTGAGAAAGGCCTTCGGCGATTTCGTTGCCGTGCAGGATTCCAACTTCGTCGTCGAGGATGGCGAATTCTTCGTCATGCTCGGACCATCGGGCTGCGGCAAGACGACGACCTTGCGCATGATCGCGGGGCTCGAGCTGCCGACCGGCGGCCAGATCCTGCTCGGCGGCGACGATGTCACCATGCTGCGGGCACGCGAGCGCGACATTGCCTTCGTCTTCCAGCTGTTTGCGCTCTATCCGCACATGAATGTGCGCAAGAACATCGGCTTCCCGCTCTTGGCGCAAGGCATGCCATCGGCCGAAATCCGCACGCGGGTCGAGGAAACGGCGAAGCTGCTGCGCATCGACCATCTGCTCAACAAATCCGTCTCCGGACTTGCCGGCGGCGACCGTCAGCGCGTGGCGCTCGGCCGCGCCATCGTGCGGCGGCCAAAATGCTTCCTGATGGACGAGCCGCTGGGGACTCTTGACACCGAATTCCGCGATCTGATGGTCCATGAGTTGCGCGAGCTGCACAACCGCATCCACGCCACGACCGTCTATGTCACGCACGACCAGATGGAAGCGATGTCGATGGCCGACAAGATCGCGGTGATGAATCATGGTGTCATCGAACAGTTCGGCACACCCCGCGAAATCTACGACCGCCCGGCGACCATGTTCGTCGCCGACTTCATCGGCTCACCGCCGATGAATTTTCTGGGGTTCGGCGGCGGTCTCGCCAAGGGCGCAAGGGAGATCATTGTCCAGGGCGCAAAGGTCGCGGTGCCGGAGGTGCGCGAGGATATCGCGCCAGCCGACATGGCGCTCGGCATCCGCCCGGAGCACATCCGCTTCGACGACGCCTCAAAACTGCGCGGTGCCATCTACGGCACCGAATATCTCGGCACCACGCAGATCGTCGCGGTGGAGACGGCGGACGGCATCATCAAGGCACGCGTGCCGGCCGAAATCCAGCTCTCCACCGGCGACCATGTCGGGCTGACGCTGAGCAGCGCGCGGCTGTCGCTGTTCGAGAAAGGATCGGGCCGCGCGGTGAGAACCGCGATCCACGATGTCGCCTCTGAGCGGAGGGCCCAGCATGGCTGAGGTGCACATCAGGAACGTGACCAAGAGTTTTGGCGACCATGTCGCCGTCGACGGTCTCGACCTGCATATATCAGATGGTGAATTCGTCGTGTTGCTCGGGCCGA
The DNA here is from genome assembly GCF_003998635.1 of Mesorhizobium sp. M7D.F.Ca.US.004.03.1.1. Lineage (NCBI taxonomy): Bacteria > Pseudomonadati > Pseudomonadota > Alphaproteobacteria > Hyphomicrobiales > Phyllobacteriaceae > Mesorhizobium > Mesorhizobium sp. M7D.F.Ca.US.004.03.1.1. The sequence continues at coordinate 3,096 of NZ_RZQG01000345.1, read as the reverse complement.
CCGGGGCCGGCAAGACGACGACGCTGCGGCTCATTGCCGGTTTGGAACGGCCGGATGCCGGCATGATCGAGATCGGCGGCCACAATGCCACGGCCCTGTCGCCGGCCGAGCGCGACACGGCCTTCGTCTTCCAGCAGTACTCGCTCTATCCGCATCTGTCGGTGTTCGACAACCTTGCCTTCCCGCTGCGCTCGCCGGCTCGGAAAATGCCGGAAGACCAGATCCGCCGCCGGGTCGAGGAGGTGGCCAGGATGGTGCGCATCCATCACAAGCTCGCCAACCGCTCGACCAAGCTTTCGGGCGGCGAAATGCAGCGCGTCGCCATCGGCCGCGCGCTAGTGCGCAAGCCTTCGATCTATCTGATGGACGAGCCGCTGTCGTCGCTCGATGCCAAGCTGCGGGCGGATCTCAGGCTCGAGCTGAAGCGCATCCAGACCGAACTCGGCGCCACCATGCTTTATGTCACGCACGACCAGATCGAGGCGATGACCATGGCTGACCGCATCGGCATCCTCGCCGACGGCGTGCTGGTGCAGATCGGTTCACCGCGCACCATCTATTCCGAGCCGGCAAACCTGCATGTCGCCGCAAGGCTCGGCCAACCGGCGATCAATCTTCTGCCGACCGGGCTGCTGCCCGATGGCGGCGCACCGACCGGGACCAAGACAATCGGCGCGCGCACCGAGCACCTGACGATCGCGAAGGCCGCGAATGGCCATGCCGACGGCGTCGTCGACTGGGTCGAGCATCTCGGCGACCAGAACCACCTGCATGTGACGGTTGGTCCGAAGAAGTTGGTGACGCTGACCGATCCCGACACGGATCTGGCGCAGGGCGACAAAGTGGTGATCCGCTACCGGTCGCCGCTGTATTTCGGCGCCGATGGACAAAGACTGATGTGACCGGTTTTCGGTGTTCCCACTCAAGGGTCAACGCCGGCTTCTGATTGACGATTGCGAGTACGGGACGAATTCGATGAAGCACTTTTTCAATCGCAGGGAAACGATCGTCACCGAGGCACTGGATGGCCTGTTGCGGACCATTGGCTCGGGCGATCTCGCGCGCCTCGACGGCTATCCCGAAATCAAGGTCGTCCTGCGCGCCGACTGGGACAAGACGAAAGTCAGCGTCGTCTCCGGTGGAGGCGCCGGACACGAACCGTCTCATGCCGGCTTCGTCGGCAAGGGCATGCTGACGGCGGCGGTTTCAGGTGAGATCTTTGCCTCGCCGAGCGTCGAAGCGGTGCTGGCGGCCATTCGCGCGGTCACCGGTCCGGCCGGCTGCCTGCTGATCGTCAAGAACTACACCGGCGACCGTCTCAATTTCGGCCTGGCGGCCGAGAAGGCGCGCGCCGAAGGGTTTCGTGTCGAGATGGTCATCGTCGCCGACGATATCGCTTTGCCTGATATCGCCCAGCCGCGCGGCGTTGCCGGCACCTTGTTCGTGCACAAGATCGCAGGCCATCTGTCGGAGGCCGGCCACGATCTTGCGTCCATTGCGGCCGCCGCTCGCGCGGCGGCGAAGGATATCGTTTCGCTCGGCATGTCGTTGTCGTCCTGCTCGATCCCCGGCCAGCCGCACGAAGACAGGTTTGGCGAAAATGACGGCGAGCTCGGCCTCGGCATTCATGGCGAGCCGGGCGTTGAGCGGATTGCGGTGCAAAGCGCCGACAGGCTGGTCGCGATCATGGCGGAACGCCTCTCGGCACGGCTCGACCTCTCAGCCGACCATGCCCTGCTGATCAACAATCTCGGTTCGGTGCCGCCGCTCGAAATGTCTGTTATCGCCAACGCGGTGCTTGCCTCGCCGCTGGCCAAAACCATCAAGCTGACGATCGGCCCCGGCCCGCTGATGACGGCGCTCAACATGAACGGCTTCTCGCTGTCGCTGATCCGGCTCGATGCAGCACGCGAAGCAGCCCTGCTGGCGCCGGTCGGACCGCATGCCTGGATGCCGGCGAAGCCCGTTGTGCCGCCTGCCGTCGTGCCGATGGCGAAAGCGGCCAGACAGAGCGCAACACGCAAGCCCAGTCAGGATGCGCGGACCCGGTCTCTTCTCGTTACCATCTGCGAACGACTGATCGCGCTGGAAACCACTTTGAACGGACTGGATGCCAAGGCGGGCGACGGCGACACCGGTTCGACCGTGGCGACCGGCGCGCGCAGCATCCTCGATCGGCTCGACACACTGCCGCTTGCCGAGCCCGCGGCTACCCTTGCCGCGATAGGCGACATTCTGAGCGCGTCGATGGGCGGCTCCAGCGGCGTGCTGCTGTCGATCTTCTTCACCGCGGCGGCACAAGCCCTGGACAGCGGAGCGAACCTGGCCAAGGCGCTGCTTGCCGGCCTTGAGCGGATGACTTTCTATGGCGGCGCAAGGATGGGTGACCGCACCATGGTCGATGCCCTGGAACCGGCCCTGAAAGCGCTCGACGCCAGCGGCCTGGAGGAAGCGGCGGCGGCGGCTCGCCATGGTGCCGAGGCCACCGCTGCCATGGAGAAGGCGAAAGCCGGACGGTCCGCCTATGTCGGCAGCAAATTGCAAGGCGTGGTCGACCCCGGCGCCTATGCGGTGGCCGAGGTCTTCGCGGCCGTCGCCGCACTGCATGAAGCGGCCTGATTCATGCTCCAGTTGTCGAATGAGCGTTCTTTCGATACTGCCGGCGGGGTGGAAACCGGGAATTTGGCCGATATGGCGGCGTTGAACCTTGCCAGGCTGATTACAGCCGTCGCGGATGCGATCGCCGCTCACGCCGAAGAGTTGACGGCGCTCGACCAGGCGATCGGCGACGGCGACCACGGGCTGAACATGAAGCGCGGCTTCGAGGCCGTGCGCGCCGAAGCCGAGGCGTTTTCGGCCAAGCCGCTGCCCGAAGCGCTGAAGGCGATCGGCACCAAGCTGGTGATGACGGTGGGCGGCGCCTCCGGTCCGCTGTTCGGCACCTTGTTCATGGCGCTCGGCAAGGAGATTTCGGCGGAGCCCGATCGCGCCAATCTTACGGCGGCTTTCGGCAAGGCAATCGAAGCAGTGGCTGCGCGCGGCAAGTCGCAGGTTGGACAAAAAACCATGCTCGACGTTCTGCAGCCTGTGCATGAC
>NZ_RZQG01000344.1:0-5833 GCF_003998635.1 Mesorhizobium sp. M7D.F.Ca.US.004.03.1.1 | reverse complement strand
GCGCATCGGCGCCGATGAAAGCGCCGGAAGCGCGGATGTCCTTCGGGATGGCCCACATCAAGGCGGCGCTGGCCGGGTCGGTCTCCGGCGTGATGTCCTGGCCATGCAGGCAGAGCCCTGCCTCCAGCCGCAGGCTGTCGCGGGCAGCCAGCCCGATCCACAGCACGCGTTCATCGTCGAGCAATTTCGCAACGAGATCGCGCGCATCGGCCTCCGGCAGCCCGATCTCGAAACCGTCCTCGCCGGTATAGCCCGAGCGGCTCATGAACCAGTTCTTCCGCGGTTCCACACCGTGCATGAACAGCAGCGAGCCGGTCTCGATGCCGGCGCGGGAAAGAGCAGCCCAGGCCTCCGGACCCTGGATCGCGAGAAAGACGCGGTCGAGCGGCTCGACCTTGGCGTCGAAATCCGCGGCAAGCGCACGCAAATGCTTTTCGTCGGCCACGGCGTTGCCGGCATTGGCGACCACCATGAATCTGATATCGCCAAGCCTGGTGACGATCAGATCGTCCAGAATGCCGCCTGCCTCATTCAGGAAGAAGGACAATTTGGACTGCGAAATCTCGAGCGCGCCGACGTCCAGCGGGCAAGCACGGTTGAGCAGCGCAACCGCCTCCGGTCCGCTGACCTCGAACAGTTTCATATGCGAGATGTCGAACAGGCCTGCCCGTTCGCGGGTGTGAAGATGTTCCTTCATGACGCCGGCCGGATAGGTCAGCGGCATCGACCAGCCGGCAAAGGCGCCAAAGCGCGCACCGGCGGCCATGTGGATATCTTCTAGGGGGAGGTGTTTTGTGTCGCCCGTCATGTCGTCTCCAGAGTCGCACGCAATCGGTCGCGAATGGCGACCAGTCCGTGCCCCTCTGTCTGAAGCCTGAGAGACTCGCGCTGCCGGAACTCTGTCAGCGGCGCTTACACCTTCGGCGCGGGGGCAAGCCCCGACTTTCCAGAGTGTCTTTCCCGTCTACGGTTCTTTTGCCTGAGAGATTTCGGGCGATTTCCCCTTCGGCGGCAGCTTTCGCTGCTCTCTCCCGCAAACAGGTAGGACTCAGACCCTGAGTCCTCGACGCGCCATCCATAGCTTGTGCGCGACGGCTTGTCACCTGTCAGCGACATCTAAAGCGCGTCGCGCTGAAACGGAGTCAGGCGACGCACTTTAGCTCTCTGTTTTGATGCATGTCGTTCGCCCAAACCCGCGGCACACTTTTGGGCGACATGCATTGGCCCACAAGTCTTCGCTAACCACGCCGTTTGCCGGTTTTTCAAGACACTGCTGATATGGTGGCAGGCATGACGCTTTGGGGCTGGTATTGCCGGCGGCGGACGGGGACGACAAATGGGCGAATTGATCATGAGTGCGCCGGTGGCCGGGCTGACCTCGAAAAGCAGCATCGCCGCGGAGGATGTGGCGATGCTGCGCCATGAGGTGTTCGGCGATGGCGTGGTGACGCGCGGCGAGGCCGAGGCGCTGTTCGCGCTCGACGCCACGGCCAAGGACAAATGCCAGGAATGGCCGCCCTTCTTCATCGAGGCGGTCACCGACTACATCGTCCACCAGGAAAAGCCGTCGGGCTATATCTCGCAGGACAATGCCGACTGGCTGATCCGTACGATCTCGCGTGACGGCATGGTCGACAGCCGGACCGAACTCGAATTGCTGGTCCATGTGCTGGAAGAGGCGAGATCGTCGCCGGGTCAGCTTTGCGTCTATGCGCTGGAGCAGGTGGCGCATGCCGTTATCGACGGCAAGGGGCCGCTGATGCTCGGCGGCGCACTGGTTCCCGGTTTGATCGCCAAGGCCGAGGTCGAGCTGCTGCGCCGGATCCTCCATGCCCATGGCGGCGACGGCAACATCGCCATCACCCGCGCCGAGGCCGAAGTGCTGTTCAGGATCAATGAGCGGACCGCTCAAGGACACAACGATCCGTCCTGGAACGACCTGTTCGTCAAGGCGATCGCCAATTTCGTCATGTGCTCGGCCGGCTATGAAGCGCCGACGCGCGATGTGGCGCTGCGCCGTGATGTCTTCCTCGAACACGCCGATCCGGAAATCGGCGGTTTCTTCAGCCGCATGATCTCCGGCGGTCTTGCCGGCATCATGGAAGCCTATCGGTCTCCAGGCGACATCGAGGCCGAGTGGGAAGCCAAGAACAGGGCGGCCGAGGCCCTGGCCCGCCGCGCCGAGACGATCGATGCCGGCGAAGCCGGCTGGCTGATCGAGCATATCGGCGCGGACCGGCCTCTGTACGAGAACGAACGCGCGCTGCTGACGCTGATCAAGCACGCCTCGCCGGAAATCCACCCGGCGCTGAGGCCGCTGCTCGACAAGGTCGCCTGACCGGCAAAGGTTGCCTGATCAGATCTGGCCTACATCGATGTATATCCGGGCGAGGCCTTCCCGAACGGTCGACATGGCATCGGCGACACTGATGGCGATGTGGTCATGCATGAGCCTGGCGGCGCTGTCGGCATCGCGGGCGACCATGGCCCGGGCGATCTCGCTGTGTTCGGTGTAAGTCGTCGACAGTCGCCGGTGCTTCTCCACTTCGATCTTGCGAACGAAATGGATGCGCGTGTTGATGCCTTCGAGCATGCGCGCCAGTTCGGGATTGCCTGACAGCCTGGCGATGCGGATGTGAAATTCCTCGTCCCTGGCGGTCAGTTCGGCGCTGGAAAATGAGTCGGCTCGCGCCATGGTCAGCGTCCACCAGTCGACGAGCGCGGCGAGTTCCTCATTGGTCGCGCGCTGGATTGCCAGCCTGAGGGAGCGGTCCTCGAGCACGGCCCGCACATCGGAAAGATTGACGATTTCGTCGACATCGAAGCCGCGGCAGAAGAAGCCGCGATTGGTCTGGAAGGTGATGAGTTCCTCCGTGACCAGCCGCTGGAGGGCCTCCCGGATCGGGCTGCGGCTGACGTTCAGCCTCGCGGCAAGCGCCACTTCGTTGATGCGTTCGTTCGGCTTGAAGCGATAGTCCATCGCCATCCGACGGATCTCTTCATAGACACGCGGGCCGGTCTTGATTGGCTTGGATGCCGACGCCGCATTGTTGTCCTGGTTGCTTTGCCTGGTGGGTCGGAGCATGGCGTCGGTCAAGCCTTTGCGGCGCTTGGTTCGGCGAACCGCGCCTGTGTGGGAAGGATACCATCGAGGGCGATTGGTGCAGCCCGGCCGGCGATCAGATCGGCGACGATGCGGGCCGATCCATGCGCCATGGTCCAGCCGATATGGCCGTGGCCGGTGTTCAGCCAGAGGTTTTTGATGTTGCGCAGGCCGAGGATCGGCAGATTGTCGGGCGTCATTGGTCTCAGACAGGCCCGCATCTCGGCGCGATCATAGGCGATACCGCGTGGAAAAAGATCCTGCGTGACACGCTTCATGAACACGAAATCGGAGGGTTTGTGGCTGCGATCATAGCCTGCAAACTCCGCGGTGGCGGTGACGCGGATGCGATCGCCCATCGGCGTGATGGCAACGAGGTTATGCTCATCGATCACGGGAAGTTTTGGCGCCAGGGCCTGGTCGACGATGGGAATGGTCAGGGAATATCCCTTGATCGGGTAGATCGGCAGGCCAAGGCCGATCTTACGGGCGAGGATCGGGCTTTCCGCGCCCAGGCACAGAACGTAGGTGTCGGCCAACACCTCTCCCTTGTCGGTGACGACCCGGGTGATCGCGTCGTTCCTGCGTTCGATCCCGACGATCCTGGTGTCTGTCAGGATCTTGCCGCCCCTCGTTTCGACGATGGCCGCCAGTGCGCGCGTGAACTTGGCGGCGTCGCCGGTTTCGTCGGTCGGACACAATATGCCGCCAGCAATGCCGCCGCGCGACGAAGTCAGCGCCGGCTCGCGGTCAACGATTTCCTGCGCGTCGACAATGCGGATCTCCTGGCCGTCGGCCTCCAGCAGGCGCATGTTGGCAACGCCCTTGTCGAGCGCCTGACGGCTGCGGTGGAAGTAAAGAATGCCGGCCGAGGTCCTGTCGTATTGGATCGCTTCCTCCCTGACGACCGCCTGCAGGACCGATTGGGAATGGACTGCAAGCCGATGTTTGAGCAGCGTGTTGCGACGCGCCCTTGCGGCCGTGCACTCCCTCAGGAAGCGCAGCGACCACGAGTAGAGATGCGGGTCGGCGGAGAGTTTGAAACGAAGCGCCTGGTCTTTCTGGAACAGCGACTTCAGCAGGATTTTTGGGGCGGCTGGCGATGACCAGACGAAAGAGTGACCGGGCGCGATCATGCCGGCATTTGCCCAGCTTGCGCCCTCGGCCACCTGCGGTGCCTGCTCGAGAACGGTGACCTGATGGCCATCCTTTTGCAGCTGATAGGCCGTGGTGATCCCGACCACGCCCCCGCCCAAGATCAATACGCGCATTGCCGTTCCAATGGCTGTCGTTCCTATTGTCGACAATTCAATAGGAAGACGCCGATCCTTGTCAACGGCGCAAGGGCGGCGACTGACAAGTGATCCACCTAAGCGTAGAATTTAGGCGTTTCCGGTTTCCAAAATCCGCACGGAGCCCTTGACACCTTCGGCAATGTTGCCGTTTTCTATTGTCGACAATTCTGATTGACATCAGGAAGGGGACTACACCATGGACGCCCCGGTTACCCGCGCCGACGAAACGCTTGTCCTCGACAAGGAACACATTCCCTTCAAGACCGACGACGGTATTGGCACCCGCGCCAATCTCGGCCTGCTCGTGCTGCGGACCGACCAGACCATCGAGGATGAATTCCGCTATGCGCTGCCCGCACGCGACATCGCGCTGTATGAGGCGCGGCTCTACAGCGATGTCGAGATCACGCCGGAGAACCTGATGAAGATGTCGGCCGTGATCCCGGCAACGGTCGGGCTGCTGCCCGACGTCAAGTTCGATGTGATCGGCTTTGCCTGCACCTCGGGAGCGCTTGTCATCGGCGAGGACAAGGTCGCCGCGCGCGTTCACGAGGTGCTGCCAGGCGTGCAAGTGACCAACCCGGTGACGGCGGCACGGGCCGCGCTGAAGGCCCTAGGCGTCTCGCGGATCGCGCTGCTCACCCCTTACCTGGCGAAAATCAATCACTCGCTGCGTGCATCGCTGATGGCGCGAGGAATGGATATCCCGGTCATGGGCTCCTTCAACGAGGCGGACGACAATGTCGTTGCACGCATCACGCCGGCATCGGTCAAGCAGGCCATCTTGGAGATCGGTGCGTCGAGCGACTGTGAGGCCGTGTTCGTTTCCTGCACCAGCATGCGCGTTGCCCGGATCATCGAGGAGGTCGAGAAGGAATTGGGGAAACCGGTCACCTCGAGCAACCATGCACTTGCCTGGCATATGCTGCGGCTTGGCGGCATTGGCGAGCAGATTGCCGGAAAAGGCGAGCTGTTTCGCTGCTCGCTGTAGGCCTGGCCATCTTTAGAGGCGCAGCGTTTGCGGCTGCGGTTCAGATGCCACCGTACCAGTCGTAGCCATTGTCTTCCCAATAGCCGCCCCTGCCGCCGCCGACAGTGGCAAAGCCGTCGACGAGTTCGATCTTGTAGAGATATTTCGGCATCTTATAGCCGAGCTGGCGCTCGACGCGGACACGCAGCGGCGCGCCGTTCTCGACCGGCAACGGCTTGCCGTTCAGGCCATAGGCGAGGATCGTCTGCGGGTGACGGGCATCGATCAGGTCGATGGTGCCGTAATATTTGATGTCGCCGGAGAGGCTGCGGTCGATCGTGTCGAGGCAATGGAACATGACATAGCGCGCCTGCGGTTTGACCACCGCCTGGTCCAGCACCAGCGACAGCGGCGTGCCGGTCCATTTGGCGATGCAGCTCCAACCTTCGACGCAGTCATGGCGGG